>NZ_BCPS01000024.1:0-77337 GCF_016586185.1 Paenibacillus sp. EPM92 | reverse complement strand
CAATTCGTCCGCCTTGTTTAGCGGCGACTTCTTCAATATATCACATTTGCCTATTCGATTGCAAGTACTTTTTTTTCGAAACCTGAGAAACAACAGTGCGTTTCAACTAAAAAGTCCTCGCCGCCGAAGCAGCGAAGACTAATATATCATGAACCATTTCCTTAAGTCAAGCATCTTAACCGGACTTTTTTTCATGTCCTTTAGGAAAGCTATACTTTACTTACTTCTGAATAACGTCTTCAATGTACAAGCTGCGCTCGATTGTCAAATTAACAATTTTGCCGTTCACATTCACCCAAGGTCTTGTCGGATGAGACCGGTCAGAAAAGACAATTTCACCGATACGGTTATCGCTCAGCTTCACGAGCGTTCCGTTATGGAACGAGGTTACCTTGGTAATGAACGTCTGAACCATGGCGGGATCCAGCTTGCCAAAAGCTTCATTCTGCAGCTGTTCCAGAACCAGGTAAGGGGATATGCCTTTTTTGTGAAACCGGTCGGTCGTCATGGCATGGAACATATCCGTAACGGCAACAAGCTTCGAGTAACTGTGAATCTTGTCACCGCGTATGGCAAGCGGATAGCCGGAACCGTCCTCGCGCTCGTGATGCTGTAAAGCGCAAAGCTTCACCCCTTCGTTAATCGCAGGAACGGTCTTGAGAAGATTGTATCCGATGATCGTATGTTTTTTATTTCTTCGGATTCATCATTGTTCAATTTCATTGGCTTAAACAAAATTCCGTCATCGACCTTGGCCGTTCCGATATCATGCAGCAATCCGCCCAAAGCGACGGGCATCAGATCTTTGGCCTGCATTCCGGCCCACTTGGCTAAAGAGTAAGACGTCAAGCTGACCATAATGCTGTTGTGAAGAATGAAATCACGCAATTGAAACGATTTGGGACTAAAGGTCAAAATGTTGTAGGAATCGATATGTTTAATAAGACCCTCCAACGTCGTCCGGATCTCCAGAATCGGCAGATTTTGCCCGCCAGCGTTGGCCACTTTAAAAACACGGCGAAGCAGCTGCAGCATCTTATCGTAGTTCTCATAGAACGGCAAAATGCTGTTATTCGATTCTTCCGCGAACGGATCTTCGCCCATGCTTTCGATTTCCGCATGTTTAGGTTCGATTTGTACGGAAGGAATTAAGAACGCTTTTAATATTTCAATATCGCGTTCCGTCACGACTTTGCCCTTGGCAAACAAAACATTATTAAACTTGGTCAGCACATTCTCGCTGATTTTCTCACCGGTTTTAAGCTGAGACACGGGAACTGTCGCCATATTGGATCCCCTCACCTTAATTTCAAGTTGGCTTCATTGGGTTAACCCTTGTATGGAAAAATCATACTTTAGACCCATGTCTGTAATTATAAGCGAAAAAGAATGGGGATGTAAGCCCCCATTCTTTGCAAGAGTAAAAATATAGTGGCAGCGTTTATTCCTCGGCCGTACCTTCCGAACCTGAAGCCGGCCCATTTGGCGTTTCTTCGCTAAAGGCGTCGTCTTGATCCTCGTCTTCAGAGACTTCATCGCTCTTATCTACCCGAGCGACGGTCGATACTTCGTCTTCATCGCGAATATTAATCAATCTAACCCCTTGTGTATTGCGACCCATTAATGATATGCCCGCCATGCTGGTACGTATAACGGTTCCCAGCGCGGTAATGATCATGAGGTCCTCCTCATCCTGAACGACCTTCAAACCGACGATAGGGCCGTTCTTCGGCGTTACATTGAGCGTCTTAATCCCTTTACCGCCGCGAGATTGCAGTCGGTACTCGGAAACCGGCGTCCTCTTGCCGTAACCTTTTGAAGTTACGATCAAAACGCTGTTGTCTTCTTGAACGACGTCCATATCGATCACAACGTCGTCTTCGTCGAGCTGGATGCCTTTCACCCCGGTTGCAGATCGTCCCATTGCACGCACTTCTTGTTCCGGAAAGTGAATGGACATGCCTTGCTTCGTACCCAAGATGATCGATTGATTGCCATCCGTCAGACGAACGCCGATCAAATCGTCATCCTCGCGAAGCGTTATTGCTATTAAGCCGACTTTACGAATATTGCCGTAATCGTCGAGCGGGGTCTTCTTCACAAGACCGTTCTTCGTAGCGAAGAACAGGTATTTGTCCGAGTCAAAGCTTTCAACCGGAATTACGGCATTGACCGTCTCGCCCTGTTCGATTTGAATCAGGTTAATAATCGGTGTTCCGCGGGCCGTACGGCTAAGATCCGGAATTTCGTACGCCTTCAACCGGTACACCTTGCCTTTGTCCGTAAAGAACATGAGGTAGTGGTGAGAGTTGGTTACGAACAAATGCTCCACAAAATCATTGTCTTTCGTATCCATCCCGATGACTCCTTTACCTCCTCGACGCTGACTGCGATAGGTGGAAACCGGGAGTCGCTTAATATAACCCGTATGGGTAATGGTAATGACGACATCGGTTTGCGGAATCAAATCCTCATCCTCGATGCTTTCTTCGCCGATCGTAATTTCCGAGCGGCGGTCATCGCCATATTTATCTTTGATTTCGTTCAACTCGTTGCTGATGATTTCGAGCACAAGCTTCTCATTGGCCAAAATTGCTTTATACTCGGCAATTTTCTTCAGGAGCTCGGCGTATTCTTCTTCGATTTTCTCGCGCTCCAAACCAGTCAAGCGCTGTAAACGCATATCCAAAATCGCTTGCGCTTGATCGTGGCTCAATCCGAATCGGTTCATCAAGCCTTCGCGCGCTTGATCGGTCGTACGGGAAGCACGAATCAAAGCAATGACTTCGTCCAGATGGTCAAGCGCGATTCGCAGTCCTTCCAGAATATACGCGCGAGCTTCCGCTTTGCGCAAATCGTATTCCGTCCTGCGGCGAATAACCACTTTCTGGTGCTCGAGATAGTGGAACAACATGTCCCGCAGATTAAGCACTTTTGGTTCGCCGTTAACCAGGGCCAGCATAATAATCCCGAAGTTGGACTGCATCGCGGTTTGTTTGTACAGGTTGTTCAACACGACATTCGGATTGACGTCGCGACGCAGCTCGATCACAATACGCATACCATTGCGGTCAGATTCGTCGCGAAGGTCGGTGATGCCATCGATTTTCTTCTCGCGGACGAGCTCTGCGATTTTCTCGATCAAGCGCGCTTTGTTCACTTGATACGGCAGTTCGTACACGATAATGCGCGCTTTATTGCCCGATTCTTCAATCGTCGCTTTCGCACGCATCGTCACGGATCCGCGACCTGTCGCATACGCTTGACGTATTCCTTCTCGGCCCAGGATGAAACCGCCGGTAGGGAAGTCCGGTCCTTTGATGGACTGCATCAAATCAAGCGGACTGATATCCGGATTCTCGATCAGCTGCTGTACGCCGTTAATGACTTCAGTCAAATTGTGCGGCGGAATATTAGTGGCCATGCCGACGGCAATTCCGGACAGCCCGTTGACGAGCAGGTTCGGGAAACGGGCCGGCAATACGGCCGGTTCACTCTCTTCGCCGTCGTAGTTGGGAACAAAATCAATCGTCTCTTTATTGATATCGCGCAGAAGCTCCATCGCGATTTTGGACAAACGGGCTTCGGTGTAACGCATAGCCGCCGCTGCGTCGCCGTCAATGGAACCAAAGTTCCCGTGACCGTCGACGAGCATATAACGGAGGGAGAAGTCCTGAGCCATCCGGACCATCGTCTCATATACGGCCGAATCGCCGTGCGGGTGATATTTACCGATGACTTCGCCGACAATCCGCGCCGATTTTTTATACGGCTTGTCAGGCGACATTCCAAGCTCCGACATCGCATACAAAATACGACGATGAACCGGCTTTAGTCCGTCCCGAACGTCAGGTAACGCCCGGCTGACGATAATGCTCATCGCATAATCCATAAAGGACGTGCGCATCTCAGAGCCGATATCGATTTCTTTAATCTGCGAACGAGGTTCTTCCGACATGTGTACCTCCTACAAATTTTACGGGGCAACCGCTTGGTGATAATGATTTGGTGTCAGGGCGAGACCCGATAAAGCTTGTGTATAATCATATTATTTAATGAGTTCATCCGAACGTAAGGACTTCCTGCATTGATTCTCGGAATTTGGAACGGGTCGTTCCCCCGTTCGGCCATGCCGCTTTGCGTCGTAAATGCATATTGAATGCCGGCTTGTCGCAATAGCTCGATCGAACGAAGGTTATAGGCCCCGAACGGGTAGGCATAGGCATCGATCGGGCCGTCATTCAACGTGCTCAGCTTGTCCAGGCTGCGCCGCGTATCGCTGACAATTCTGCGCTCGAACTGTTCGTCCGACTCAAAGCCGCCCTCGGCGAGCGGCAGCTTCGTCGTCAACAAAGGCCCGCCGTCCGGCGTACGGCCGTGGAGGCTGTCCGAGTGGCATTCAACTTCGATCTCTTTCATTTCGCTGATCATTCGCCGTATTTGCTCGCGAGAGAGCGTTGGAATTAACGTCCGGTCCGGATGATCCAAATCTTCCGTAATGACAAAATTAACGGCCGGAACGCGCATTTCTTTAAGAATGGGAAAGGCTTTCGTATAAAAGCTCTCATAACCGTCGTCAAAGGTAACCAAGACCGAATTCGGTGGTATGGAGCCCCCCTTCATGAAGGAGCGAAACTCTCTTAGCGTTATGAAATGATATCCTCGATTCCTCAAATCGCGAAGCTGCTCGCGGAACCGTTTGGACGTAATGGTCACATCGCCGCGTTGATCGTCATCGATATGATGATAGGCTAAAACAGCCACCTTATCGGTGTAATAAACTGAGGGACCGCCCGAGTGAACGAACCCGGGCGCCAAGAATAGAACGGACAAGATTGAAATCAGCCACAGCAGGCCATATCTCCTAAGCATAGCCACCACTTATACGAATTAGATGTCCAGATTTTTGACATACTTCGCATGCTGCTGTATAAAATCACGGCGAGGCTCGACGTTGTCGCCCATCAGCGTATCGAACACGACGTCCGCTTCGATAGCATCCTGGATGCTAACCTGCAGCAGTGTGCGGCTTTCCGGGTCCATCGTCGTTTCCCACAGCTGGCCCGGATTCATCTCCCCGAGACCTTTATAACGCTGAACGTTGACTTTGGCTCCCTCGCCGAATTCCGCCATAATCATTTCCCGTTGACGATCGTTATAGGCATAACGAATGGTCTTATTGCGCTCCAGCTTGTACAGCGGCGGTTGAGCGATATAAACGTAACCGGCCTCGATAATTTTCCTCATGTAGCGGTAGAAGAAGGTCAGCAGCAGCGTACGAATGTGCGCGCCGTCGACGTCGGCGTCCGTCATGATGATGATCTTATGGTAACGCGCTTTGGCAATGTCAAAATCGTCACCGATACCCGTGCCGAGCGCTGTTATGATCGCGCGAATTTCGGCATTGGACAAAATTTTATCGAGACGAGACTTCTCTACGTTCAAAATTTTACCGCGAAGCGGCAAAATCGCTTGGAAATGACGGTCGCGGCCCTGCTTGGCGGATCCGCCGGCAGAGTCCCCTTCGACGATATACACTTCGCTGATGGAGGCGTCCTTGGACGAACAATCGGCAAGCTTGCCCGGCAGCGAGCTGACTTCGAGCGCACTCTTCCGCCGCGTAAGTTCACGGGCTTTACGAGCCGCTTCGCGGGCGCGTTGGGCTTGCAGGCCTTTCTCCACGATTTTCTTCGCGATGGCCGGGTTCTCATCCATAAACTCTTGGAATTTCTCAGCGAAAAGGGATTCCACGATCCCCCGAACTTCACTGTTGCCGAGTTTTGTCTTTGTCTGGCCTTCGAACTGCGGCTCCGGAATTTTGACCGAAATAATAGCCGTCAGTCCTTCACGCACATCATCGCCTGACAAATTCGCATCACTTTCTTTAATGGCGTTATTCTTGCGCGCATAGTCGTTGAGAATACGGGTTAAGGCGCTCTTGAAGCCGGATTCATGCGTACCGCCTTCATGTGTATTAATGTTGTTGGCAAACGAATATATATTTTCCGAGTAGCTGTCGTTATACTGCAAAGCGACTTCCACATGGATATTGTCTTTGTCACCCTCGACAAAAATCGGAGGCTGATGGAGCGCTTCCCGTGTACGGTTCAAATATTCGACGAAAGAAATAATCCCGCCTTCGTACTTGAAAGTATGGGAGACGTCCGTACGCTCATCGCGAAGAATAATCTCAATGCCGCGGTTCAAAAATGCGAGTTCGCGAATACGCGATTGCAGCGTATCGAAATCGAACTCTCTTGTTTCGGTGAATATTTCTTCGTCCGGCCAGAACGTAACCTGTGTCCCGCTCTCGCTCGTTTCCCCGATCACTTGCAGATCTTGCTGCGGAACGCCGCGGTGATATTCCTGCTCGTAAATTATGCCTTCGCGTTTAACTTGCACGACGAGCTTCTTGGATAAAGCGTTAACGACCGATACGCCGACGCCGTGCAAACCGCCCGACACCTTATAGCCTTCGCCGCCGAACTTTCCGCCCGCATGAAGCACGGTAAGCACGACCTCCAAGGTCGACCGCTTCATCTTCGGATGTTCGCCGACCGGAATGCCGCGCCCGTTATCGATGACGGTGACGCTGTTGTCTTGATGTACGATAACTTCGATTTTCGTGCAATAGCCGGCCAACGCTTCGTCTATACTATTATCGACGACTTCCCATACCAGATGGTGAAGACCTCGAGCGCTTGTTGACCCGATATACATCCCTGGTCTTTTGCGTACCGCTTCAAGACCTTCAAGCACCTGAATCTGACTCTCATCATAGGCTGTACCCGGATTTACAGACATGCAGACACCCACTTTTCCATGATAAAAAATCTTGAAACTGCGTTTTTCTTGAACTGCGAACCTACGTCGTTAACAATTGGTGCGCCCGCTTCTTCAACGTCATCGACGAAATCGGCGAATAATATACCTTCGATTGCGTCACAACGAGCGATTTGCTCTCTTCCTCGCCGATCACTTCGACGCGCTTCTCCTTGCTGGCGTAGGTCACGAATTGTTTCGATACTTTGGATGATTTCTCAATGGATAAGTCAAAAATGGCGATTAATTCCGATGCGCGGATAATCTTTTCTCCGCCCAGATGGATGAACATAGGAATCCCACTCCTTATCGGCAAATCGATCTATATGAAGCTCCCATCCCGAACATGAATTACGGAAGCACTTCCCAGTTTTGACAAATCTATACTTTCAATTCCGGTCGTTGTAATAAACGTTTGCACCTTGCGCTGAAACGTCTCGATCAACTGCGTCTGCCGGTACCGGTCGAGCTCCGACAGGACATCATCCAGCAGCAACAACGGATATTCACCCACTTCTTCGCAAATGAGCTCTATCTCCGCCAGCTTCAAAGATAATGCCGTCGTTCGCTGTTGTCCTTGCGAACCGAACGTTTGCACTTCCTTATCGTTGATATAAAAGCGCAAATCGTCGCGATGCGGGCCGACCAAGGTGACGCCGCGACGCAATTCCTGATCTTTGGTCTGTGATAACTTTATCATAAAATGGTCAAATAAAACAGCTTCTTCTTGGTCTTCGGCTAAAGACAGCGAGCTGTCGTAAGCGATTTTTAGCCGTTCTTGTCCGTTCGTGATGCCGGCATGAATCTTCTCGGCCCAGATTTGCAGCTTTTTTATAAAGCTTTGACGTTTTTTAATAATTTTAGTACCAAATTGCGCCAATTGTTCGTTCCAGACGTCCAATAACGGTAATTTACCCGAAAAACCGAACATTTGTTTCAGATAATTGTTCCGCTGCACTAAAATTTTGTTGTATTGGGACAAGTCGTACAAATAGGCCGGATGCACTTGGCCGATTTCCATGTCGAGAAAGCGGCGGCGCACGCCCGGCGAACCTTTTACAATTTCAAGATCTTCGGGGGCGAACATGACCACGTTCAAGGAGCCGATGAAATTGCTCAGCTTGCGCTGCTCGAGCCCATTCACCTTCGCACGCTTGCCCTGCTGGGATATGGTCAGATCAAGCTGGAACGTACCGTACTTTTTCTCGACCTCGGCATGCAGCAGGGCAGCTTTCTCGTTCCACCGGATCAATTCCTTGTCTTGGTTGGTCCGGTGGGATTTGGTTAAAGCGAGAACGAAGATCGATTCCAGCAAATTTGTTTTGCCCTGCGCATTCGGGCCGACAATGATGTTCACCATGTGATCCGTAGCGAATTCGATATGCTCGTAGTTGCGGTAGTGCTGGACAGACAACGTTTTTAATTGCAAAATGGCTCCTCCCTAGGACCCCTTCACGACTTGAAATTCGCCGCAGCCCTGGACTTTGACGATATCGCCTGCGACGAGCTTGCGCCCGCGGCGGTTGTCCGGCTCGTCGTTGATCGTAATGGGGGTTTCCTGCAGAAAGCTTTTGGCTTGTCCACCTGTGGATATGCAATCCGAGAGCTTCAGAAATTGTCCGAGTGTTATATAGTCGGTGTGGATTGAAATTGGTTTCATGGATCCGTCGTCCCTTCGTTTTAGCCGGTTGTCCGATACGGCAAAATGAGCTGCAGCAGCGATGCGTTCTCGTCCGGCCGGATGATGATCGGCTGCATGGCTCCCGTAAAGCCGATATGAATTTGTTCGCTGTCCATCACTTTAAGCGCATCGAGCATGTATTTGGAGTTAAAGGAAATCCGCAGCAGCTCGCCGGTCAAACGGATCGTCGTCAAGTCTTCCGTCACTTTACCGAGCTCGGAGGAACTGGAAGAAATTTCGATCGTCTGGTCGTCGCGCATCACGAGCTTCACAATGTTGCTCTTATCTTCACGAGAAAGCAGGTAGGCGCGGTCGATTGCATCGACAAGATCATCCGTCTGCACCACGAGCTGTGTTTGGTACGATTGCGGAATGAGCTTCGACGTATCCGGATATGTCCCGTCCAGGATGCGGGTATAGAACAGGATCGAGCTCATTTTGAACAATACTTGATTATCCGCGAACACCACGTCAATAAGAACATTTTGGTCCGGCAAAATTTTGGACAGCTCGTTTAAGGTTTTTCCGGAGATGGCTACGTTGTTTAACACAAATCCTTCCTCGGTATCGATACTCGTCTCCCGGCTGGCCAACCGATGCCGGTCACAAGCGATAAATTTCAGCTTACCGTTGGCGATCGTCCAGAGGATTCCCGTCAGAATGGGCGTCGCCTCGCTTGTCGAAACGGCAAACGACGTCTGCTTGATCATGGTCTTCAGCACGTCGCTCGGAATCTGGATTCGTTTGCTTTCTTCGATGCCCGGCATAATCGGATATTCTTCCGGATCCAAGCCCATCAGTTGAATTTCAGACGAACCGGAACGAATGATGGTCTGAAATTGCTCCTTCACTTCAATTTCCACATGCTGCGCCGGCAGCTTTCGAATGATTTCGACAAAAAATTTGGAAGGCAGCACGACGCTTCCCGATTGTTTCAGATCGATGACTTGCAAGTCGTTCTTTTCCATCGGAATAAAGCTTTGAATCGATATATCGGTGTCGCTCGCGGTTAACGTCATGCCGGATGAATCCACATCTATTTTGATCCCCGTAAGAATGGGAATGGTCGTCTTATTCGAAATTGCTTTATTTACATGTTGGATGGATTCGTTCAAAAATTCTTTCAGTACCGTCAATTTCATAGTTTCACTCCTACAGGTTCTAGAATGGTCTGAATGGGCGTATTTATCTATTTTACATGTTTTTTTTATTTAGTTGTAGTAGTAGGGGGCCTGAATATGTGGATATGTGGGTGAACAACGCAAAAAGAAAGCCTATCCACATGTGAATAGTTTGTGCATAGGCTTCAAGTTATTCAGGTGTGAGTTATCGACAAATAGGAACGATCAAAGGTCTACAACGTCACGTTTTTCACTTTTTCGGTAAGGTTCTGAATAATTTTATATAATTCCTGGTCGGCTTTGATCGCCTCGGAAATTTTCTCATGGGCGTGTATGACGGTCGTATGGTCGCGTCCACCGAACGCCTCGCCGATCTTAGGCAGAGAGAAATCCGTCATTTCGCGGGCTAAATACATGGCGATTTGCCGTGGAAAAGCGACGCTCTTCGTTCGTTTCCTCGCTTTGAAATCCTCGATTTTCAAGCCGTAAAACTCGCCGACCTTCTGCTGGATATCTTGTATGGTAATGACTCGAGGCCGGCTGCTGGGGATAATATCCTTCAGCGCCTCAGCGGCCAGATGGGACGTAATGTCCTCGTTAATCAGCGAAGAATAGGCAACGACGCGGATCAACGCGCCTTCCAGCTCACGGATATTCGTGTCGATCTGGTTGGCGATGTAGACCATCGCTTCGTTCGGAATATCGAGATTCTCCGCTCTAGCCTTCTTACGAAGAATGGCGATCCGGGTCTCCAGATCCGGCGGCTGAATGTCCGTAATCAAGCCCCATTCGAACCGGGATCTGAGCCGCTCTTCCAGCGTCGGAATTTCTTTAGGCGGCCTATCGCTGGAGATGATGATCTGCTTCCGCTCCTCGTGCAGCGCGTTAAACGTGTGGAAAAATTCTTCCTGCGTCTGTTCTTTTCCCGCCAGGAACTGAATATCATCGATAAGGAGCACGTCAATGCTCCGGTACTTGTTGCGGAAGCTCTCGCCGCGGTTATCGCGGATCGCGTTAATGAACTCGTTGGTAAACTTCTCGGACGAGATGTACATGACGCGTGCGCTCGGATTATGCTCCAGTACGTAATGGCCGATGGCGTGCATCAAGTGCGTTTTTCCTAGTCCCACGCCGCCATACAAGAACAACGGATTATAAGCTTTTGCCGGCGCTTCGGCCACTGCGAGGGAAGCGGCATGTGCGAACCGGTTGCCGGCGCCGATGACGAACGTATCAAACGTATATTTCGGGTTCATCATATGAGCAAACGGCTCTTCGGCGATGGGTTTGGCTTTCGCTGCGGGAGTGACAGGTGTGGAAGGGGCGCCTGACTCTTCAGGCTCGTCATCGGATTCAATAATGAATTTTAGCTCGATTTGTTTGCCGGAGTAATCGTAAACCGCTTCTTTAATATGTTTCGTGTACCGGTTTTCCAACCAGTCACGCGCAAAATTGTTGGGGGTACAGATGACGACGGTCGAATCGGTAAAGACGACGGCCCTTGTGGAGATCAGCCACGTTTCGTAGCTGGGTTTGCTCACCCTTTTTTGCAAAATGGAAAGGACTTGCTGCCATTGTTCGTTAGGATGGCTTTCCACAAATTATTCACTCCTTCAGAATAATACCGTTGCTGCGAAACAGGCGAAGCTGTAGAAAAAAATTGAAAGCTGTCGGAATTGTCCACAATATACAGATTTATGACATTATAATTATACATAATCCGTGTAAATTGTTCACAAAGATATCCACAGGCTGTTAATAACTTTATTGTCGATAAAGAGTATCCACAAGAGAAAACATATTCATGATAACAAAAAAGACCCTGCTCCGCAATGGAATGTTGCGATTTATCCACATACCCTATACCTTGTGTACAAAAGTTATCAACAGCACAAGATATTGTTTATAACCTGTTTGCAATTCGACAAATTCGGAGAAAATCCGATTTTTTTTATTCACAGGGGGGTCGCGGCAATTTTTTACTGAAGCTGTGTATAACTTTTTTTCCGACCCTAAGTTGACTTTTGAAGCGTAAAGTGGTTTAATGTTGAAAGGTATTTTTCGAGGATTGGTAATAATCCTTGTCTGAGGAGGTGCACGACCGAATGAGACCGACATTTAAGCCGAACGTCAGAAAGCGCAAGAAAGTTCATGGCTTCCGTAAAAGAATGAGCACGAAGAATGGACGCAAAGTTCTCGCAGCTCGCCGCCAAAAAGGAAGAAAAGTGTTAAGCGCATAAGACGAAAGACCACTGTCCGGTGGTCTTTTTTGTTGTTTATGATGGAGAAGACCCGGCTAGGGAACGATGATGACAAGCTTAGGCGGCCGTAACCGTTAAATGGAGAGATGTTCGATGGAAAAGAAAAATCGTCTGACCAAAAGAGAATATTTCGATAAAGTGTACAAACACGGGAAATCGTCGGCGAATCATCAATTCGTTCTATATTATAAAGCGCAGCCTCAGCAAGCGTCATTCCGTCTCGGCGTATCCGTGAGCAAGAAGCTGGGCAATGCGGTCGTCCGGAATCGGATCCGGCGCGTATTGAAGGAAATTATCCGCCTGAACGCGCCCAAAATTCCCGGAGGGTACGATCTGATCTTGATCGCGCGCAAGCCGGTTGTGGAGATGTCGTATCGCGAGATCGAAAAGAGCGTATTTCACGTGCTGAAGAGAGCCTCTCTGCTTCGCCGCAATGGGGAACCGAAACAAGCGGATTAGTTTCTTTGTGTCCGAAGATATGATATAGTTTATTATTGGAAAAGATGAAGCTGGGAGGATGTTCTTTTGACGCGTCGACTTTTGAAATATATGCCTCTAACGGCATTGCTGCTGCTGGCGGGGTGTAGCCCGGCGAATGCACAGCTCGATCGCACTAAATTTTGGGACAAGTATTTCGTAGGTCCGCTGTCGGATACGCTCGATTGGTTCGCTGATCTGATGGGAGGATCATACGGTCTATCGATTCTCGTCGTGACGATCATTATTCGATTGATCATATTGCCGTTGACGCTCAAGCAGTATAAGAGCTCCAAACGGATGCAGGAAGTTCAACCGGAGCTGAAGAAGCTTCAGGCTAAATATAAGGACGACCCGAAGAAAGTTCAGGAAGAGACGATGAAGCTGTTCCAGAAGGAAGGCGTCAACCCGCTTGCGGGCTGCTTCCCGATTCTGGTGCAAATGCCGATTCTGATCGCTCTGTACAACGCGATTATGCGGAATCCTGAAATCGGCTCGCATTCGTTCCTGTGGATGCAGCTTGGACAGAAGGACCCATATTACATTTTGCCGATTCTTGCTGCGTTGACGACTTACCTGCAGCAAAAGATGATGTCCTCCCAAATGACTCCGCAGATGCAGAGCTTGATGTTTATCTTCCCGGTGTTGATCTTCGTCATGGCGATGAATTTCGCATCGGCGCTTCCGCTGTATTGGGTATACAGCAACCTGTTCACCGTTGTACAAACTTATTTTATTTATGGAAAACCCAGCAAAGGCGCAAACTCTGCAGAGTTGAAACCGAGTTCAGGCGGATCTAAAAAATAAGGGTGGCCGGATGAGATGAAAAAAATCGTGGTAACGGGTAAAACGATCGATATCGCTGTTACAAGCGGATTGGAGCAGCTCCGCACAACCGAAAATCGGGTTAAGGTTCACGTTCTGGAGCAGCCCGCCAAAGGGTTGTTCGGACTGATTGGCGCGCGTGATGCCAAGGTAGAGCTGGAGCTGCTGCCCGATGCCATGGAAGAGGCTGTCTTGTTCTTGCAGGATGTGCTTCGCACGATGCAGCTTGATGTACGCATCGAGCAAAAAGAGGATAAGGATGGGTTCGAGCTGCATATGCACGGCGCAGAGCTTGGCATGCTGATCGGTCGACGGGGACAAACGCTGGATGCGCTTCAGTATTTGGTAAATATCGTCGCCAATCGTTATTCCGATCATCATCTGCGCGTCGTTCTGGACGCCGAACAGTTCCGCGAACGCAGGAAGAAGACGCTGCGGGAGCTGGCTAATCGTTTGGCCGAACGGGTCATTCGAACGAAGAAGGAAGTGGTGTTGGAGCCGATGCCTCCTCAGGAGCGCAAGGTCATCCACGCCCAACTGCAACAACATCCGAAAGTGCGGACATTTAGCCGCGGCGACGAACCGAATCGTCGCGTCGTTATCGTATTACGTTGAATTATGCTGCAATGACGTCATGTTCGAATGACCTCATTGCTTTTTCTTTAGCTGATAAGAAGTATGAATGTTCATACTTATACTTGGCATCAGGTTATATGCAAGTTTGAAGAATGAGGTGTGGTTTACATGATGCAGGACACCATAGCGGCGATCGCTACGCCCTCGGGTGAGGGAGGCATTGCGGTTATCCGGGTGAGCGGAGACGAAGCCGTTGCTATCAGCGACCGTGTTTATAGCGGAAAGTCAAAGCTGGCGGACGTTGCGACGCATACGGTGCATTACGGGCACATTCGGGAACCGGAGAGCGGGGCCCGTATAGAAGAAGTGCTCGTTACCGTGATGCGGGCACCGCGTTCCTTTACCAAGGAAGATGTTGTGGAGATCAGCTGCCACGGCGGCTTCGTCTCGGTGCGCAAGGTGCTCGATTTGCTGCTGGAGAACGGCGCTAGATTGGCCGAGCCGGGCGAGTTTACGAAACGGGCGTTCCTGAACGGGCGCATCGACTTGTCTCAGGCGGAAGCGGTTATCGATCTCATTAGAGCGAAGTCGGATCGGGCGTTCAAGATCGCATTGAAGCAGTCGGAGGGGAGCTTGTCCAAACGGATCAAGGAGCTCCGCCACCGTCTCGTCGAGTTGATGGCGCATATCGAAGTGAATATCGATTATCCTGAACACGATGTGGAAGAGCTGACCAACGCTTTCATCAAAACGAAATGTACGGAAGCGTTAGACGATATTGAGCGGCTTCTCGCTTCGGCGCAGCAGGGAAAAATATTGCGCGAAGGGCTGACGACCGCCATTATTGGGCGTCCTAATGTCGGGAAGTCATCGCTTTTAAATACGCTGGCACAAGAAGAACGCGCCATCGTAACCGATATCGCCGGTACGACGCGCGATGTGGTGGAAGAATATGTGCACGTGAACGGCATTCCGTTGAAGCTGCTTGACACCGCAGGCATCCGGGAGACAAGCGATATTGTCGAGAAGATCGGGGTAGAGAAATCACGCCAGGCGCTGGGCGATGCGGATTTGATCCTGTTGGTGTTTAACGGTGCGGAAGAGCTGGTGCCGGAAGAGCGGGCGATGATCGAGGAATTGTCCGGTCGGCAGGTGATCGCCATTATTAATAAATTGGACCTGGATCAGCGTCTGGATGAGCAGGTGCTCATCGACGCTTTCGGGGAAGAGCGTGTAGTCAGGATGTCGCTGCTAGAGCATCAGGGTGTGAGCGATTTGGAGAAGGCGATCGGAGGTTTGTTTTTCAGCGGGCAGATCGAATCGAGCGATTTGACGTACGTCAGCAACGCACGGCATATTCATTTATTAAAGCTGGCCAAGGCGGCTTTAACCGAAGCCTATGGAGCGGCCGAGTCGTTCGTGCCGATCGATATGATCCAAATCGACATCCGCAATGCATGGGAACATCTCGGTGAAATTATCGGGGATTCGGTTAGCGAATCACTGATCGACCAAATTTTTTCACAGTTTTGCTTAGGGAAATAATATAAGTAATGTTAGGGGGTAGTCAGCATGAGTTACACAGCAGGTCAGTATGATGTTATTGTTATCGGTGCCGGTCATGCCGGATGCGAAGCGGCGCTAGCCGCCGCACGAATGGGCTGCGAAACTTTGCTTTTGACGATTAATTTGGATATGGTTGCGTTTATGCCGTGCAATCCGTCGATCGGAGGACCGGCGAAAGGACATGTCGTACGTGAAATCGATGCGCTGGGCGGAGAGATGGGGCGCAACATCGACAAGACGTATATTCAACTGCGGATGTTGAATACAGGCAAGGGACCTGCGGTTCACGCGCTGCGCGCACAGGCCGATAAGTTTCTGTACCAGCATACGATGAAGGAAACGATCGAGAAAACCGATCATTTGACGCTTCGTCAAGGCATGGTCGAAACACTGATTGTTGAGGATGGCGTATGTAAAGGCGTTGTTACGAAAACGGGAGCGGCGTATTACGGCAAAGCGGTTGTGCTGACGACCGGTACTTATTTGCGCGGCAAGATCATTATGGGCGAACTGATGTACGAATCCGGTCCGAACAATCAGCAGCCGGCTGTGAAGCTGTCGGAGGATTTGCGAAAGCACGGCCTGGAGCTTGTTCGTTTCAAAACCGGAACACCGCCGCGGGTGCATGAAGATACGATCGACTTCTCGAAGACGACGATTCAACCCGGGGATGAGAAACCGAAGTTTTTCTCCTACGATACGACGGAGGAAGTTCCGAACCAGCTGCCATGCTGGCTTACTTACACGTCGGAACAAACGCATCAAATTATAAATGATAATTTGCACCGGGCTCCTATGTTCTCGGGGGCAATCGAGGGAACGGGCCCGCGTTATTGCCCGTCGATCGAAGATAAAATCGTTCGGTTCAGCGATAAGCCGAAGCATCAGATTTTCTTGGAGCCGGAAGGGCGCAATACGAAGGAATATTATGTGCAAGGCCTCTCCACAAGTATGCCGGAGGACGTGCAGCTCAGCATTTTGCGCTCGATTCCGGGACTTGAGAAGGTGGAGATGATGCGTACCGGCTATGCGATCGAGTATGACGCCGTAATACCGACGCAGTTGATGCCTTCCTTGGAAACCAAGGTGGTGGAAAACCTCTTTACAGCGGGTCAAATTAACGGAACATCGGGTTATGAAGAAGCGGCTGGACAAGGGATTATGGCGGGAATTAATGCTGCGCGCAAGGTGCTTGGCAAAGAACCCGTCATCTTGGACCGCTCGGAAGCTTATATTGGCGTTCTGATCGATGATCTCGTGACGAAGGGGACGAGCGAGCCGTATCGGCTGTTAACGTCGCGTGCGGAGTACCGCTTGCTGCTTCGCCATGATAATGCGGACCTGCGGTTAACCCAAATCGGTTACGATATCGGGCTGATTCCGGAAGGTCGCTACCAACGTTATTTGGACAAAGTAGCGCGGGTCAATGAAGAAATCGAACGTTTGAAAATGACGAAAACGAAGCCGACCCCTGAGGTTCAACAATTGTTGCAATCTCTGGGAAGCGCGGAATTAAACAATTCGGTCGACTTGCTGTCGTTGCTTCGCCGTCCTGAGATTACTTACGATCATATTCATTCGATTTCACCGTCTCCGGTCGAGCTCACGGAAGATATGAAGGAGCAGGTAGAGATTCAGGTCAAATACAGCGGCTATATTGAGAAGCAGCTTGCACAAGTCGAACGGCTTCGTAAAATGGAGAAGAAGCGTATTCCTGACGATATCGTCTACGAAGATATTCATGGAATTGCAACGGAAGCGAAGCAAAAGCTTGCTAAAATCCGTCCGATATCAATCGGTCAAGCATCCCGTATATCCGGGGTGACACCGGCCGATATTTCCATTTTGCTGGTGCATTTGGAACATTATAATAAAGTCATTGCATCTAGAGGGTAACGATGACCGTACAAGATCAAGTTCAATTGCATTTTGTTGATTTGTTAATGGCTAAAGGCATTACGCTGTCCGATGATCAACTGCATCAATTTGAGGTGTATTATCGGGAATTGATCGATTGGAACGAGCGAATGAATTTGACCGGCATTACGGAGAGAGAACAAGTTTATATCAAACATTTTTATGATTCTCTCTCTTTATCATTTTTTGTTTCGATGAACGACATTGCTACGCTGGCGGATATCGGCTCAGGGGCCGGTTTCCCCAGCGTTCCTTTAAAAATTGCTTTCCCTCATTTGAAGGTGACGATTGTCGATTCATTGAATAAACGCATTCAGTTTCTGAAGCATCTTACAGGTTCACTAGGATTGACCGATGTTCATTGCGTTCATGGGCGTGCCGAGGATATTTCCAGACTTCCCGAGCATCGCGATCGTTACGATTTGGTCACAGCAAGAGCGGTTGCCAAATTGGCTGTATTAAATGAGTTTTGTTTGCCCTTTGCCCGGACCAACGGTATGTTCGCGGCTATGAAAGGGCAGGATGTGCAGGCTGAATTGCAGGAAGCTAAACGCAGTCTTCGGGAACTCCACGGACAGGTGGTTCAGACGCATCATTTCGAGCTTCCGGTGGAAGAGTCGTCCCGACACATGGTACTAATCAAGAAAACGGGACCTACTCCACGCAATTATCCGAGAAAAGCAGGAATGCCATTGAAGTCTCCTCTTATATGAGGTGTTCCACGTGGAACATTTTGTACGATGAAACAATGATAAGGGATGGCTTCGACCCATTGCCTTCTCATTTTTTTTGTAGAATCATACAAGAAAGTTCTTTCTTTTATTAGCAGGAATTTGACTAGTGGCTGGAGAATATTTATTAGACAGAGACCTTTCATTTTTTGTTAAAAAGATCGGGTGGTTATCGGTATGAAGGAACATATCTCGAAATTGTTTGGTTTTAGCGAAAAAGCTTCGTCAGATGAAGTGAAAAATGTTCCTGTCCAAGACATCGATCCTAGTCCATATCAACCTCGGACTGTTTTTGACGATGAGCGTATAGAAGAGCTATGTCAAACGATCAGAACTCATGGCGTCATTCAGCCGATTGTTTTAAGGATCCGCAACAACCGGTATGAATTGATCGCGGGGGAACGTCGTTGGCGTGCGGTAAAGAAACTCGGTCTAGAAACGATACCGGCGATTATTCGCGAATTCAACGATTCGCAAGCAGCATCTATCGCCTTGATTGAGAATCTGCAGCGGGAAGGCTTAACCGCTATCGAGGAAGCTATCGCTTATCAACAATTGATTGACTTACATAGCTTGACACAAGAGAGCTTAGCGCAGCGGCTTGGCAAAAGTCAGTCAACGATTGCGAACAAAATCAGGCTGCTGCATTTATGCGAACCAGTGAAAGTCGCGCTAATGGAGCGTAAAATTACGGAGCGTCATGCAAGAGCTTTATTGTCTCTCGATAGCGATGAGCTTCAAGTCAAAGTGTTAGAAGAAATAATCGCCAAGGAATTGAATGTTAAGCAAACGGAAACAAGAATTGCCTTCTTAAAAGAGGCGGACAAAATCAAAAATAAAGCGAAACGTATTTCGTATTCGAAGGACGTTCGTCTGGCGCTTAATACAATCCGACAATCGGTCGAAATGGTCACGTCTTCGGGATTGCCGATTAATACGGAAGAGAATGACCGCGACGATCACTATGAGATTGTAATTCGTATACCGAAACGATAAAATAGAATAGTTCGAAGTAGAATCATTGGGGAGTGTACCCACAACTCTTCAATGATCTTTTTTTCACCGTAATCGGTTGTGACATGTTTGGCTATCCTAGTATTTATTTGAGGTGAATTGGTTTGTCTAAAATTATCGCCATCACGAACCAAAAGGGTGGGGTTGGCAAAACGACGACGTCCGTTAATTTGGGTGCATCACTTGCGTCTCTCGGTAAAAAAGTATTACTTGTGGATATTGATCCGCAAGGCAACACGACTAGTGGGATCGGTGTCAACAAAGCGGATGTTCAATATTGCATCTACGATGTGCTTATTAATGATGTACATCCGAAAGATGCAATGGTTGACACGGCGATAGAAAATTTGAAGATCATTCCCGCGACGATTCAATTAGCGGGAGCAGAAATCGAACTGGTACCTACCATTTCCAGGGAAGTACGTTTGAAGAGATCGTTGCAATTGGTTAAACAGCAATTCGATTATATTCTTATTGATTGTCCTCCATCCCTTGGAATATTAACGGTGAACTCCCTCACGGCTGCCGATTCGGTCATCATTCCTATTCAATGTGAATACTATGCGCTAGAAGGTTTAAGCCAGTTGTTGAATACGGTACGGTTGGTGCAGAAACATTTGAACACGACCTTGCAAATTGAAGGCGTATTGCTGACGATGTTTGATGCCCGAACTAATTTAGGTATGCAAGTGATTGAAGAAGTGAAAAAATATTTCCAACAAAAAGTTTATCAAACGATCATTCCTAGAAATGTAAGATTAAGCGAAGCTCCGAGCCACGGGCAGTCGATCATTACTTACGATCCGCGATCGAAGGGCGCCGAAGTGTACATGGAGTTGGCGAAGGAAGTGATTGCAATTTGAATAAGAAAGCTGGATTAGGGAAAGGGCTGGATGCGCTTTTGCCGGCACTAAGCATCAATGATGACGATAAAGTAGTAGAAATTCCACTTTCACAGCTGAGACCGAATCCATATCAGCCAAGACGGAATTTTAACGATGAAACGATACAGGAATTAGCTTCATCGATCAAAGAGCATGGTGTTATTCAACCTATCATTGTTCGAAGCGTCTTGAAAGGTTATGAGATTATAGCAGGGGAGCGGCGTTATCGTGCTTCTCAGGTTTCAGGCTTGCCTACGATTCCTGCTGTAATTAAAAAATTCACGGATCAGCAGGTTATGGAAATTGCGTTAATTGAGAACGTTCAGCGAGAAGATTTAAACGCAATGGAAATTGCAATTGCGTATCAAGCTCTTATTGATCAATTTTCTTTAACACAAGAACTGCTTTCAGTAAAAGTCGGTAAGAGCCGGTCTCATATTGCGAATTTTTTGCGTTTGCTGCAGCTACCCGAAGAGGTTAAACAATATGTTTCACGTGGAACATTATCCATGGGACATGCGAAAGCTATTGTGGCCTTAAAGGATAAGAAACTAATTAAGGCGCTTGCCGATACGGCGATCAAGGAACAGTGGAGCGTTCGGGAGCTTGAAGAAGAAGTGAAGAAACTGGAAGAAAAAGCGGATACGAAAAAGGCTAAACAAAAACCGAAACGCAAAGATCCTTATATCGATCAAGTTGAAGAAAATTTGAGAGAAATGTATCGAACCACTGTTAAAATCAGGCATAGCAATAACAAAGGTAAAATTGAATTGTTATATTACTCGAATGATGATCTGAATCGTTTGCTCGAACTGTTACAAGGGAAAACGTCTTAGCAAATCGATGATATAGCATACCAGGTCAAACCTGATAAAGTCAGGGTCATCTAGGTATGCTATATTTGTGTTATTAGGGTAAACCAGGAGATCGAGGAGGAGAGGACTTGTCGACGATTTATTTGGATCATGCAGCATCGTCATGGCCGAAACCGCCGGAAGTAGTACGGGCAATGGTCGAGTGCATGGAAGAGTATGGGGCCAATCCGGGAAGAGGAAGTCACGAGAAAGCGGTTAAGGCGAGTCGTACTTTGTTTGAAGGAAGAAAACAGTTGGCCCGTCTGTTCCACATTAAAAATCCCAACGATATCGCTTATGCATTGAACACGACAATGGCTTTAAATCTGGCGATAAAAGGGTTTGTTCGTGAGGGCGATCATGTGATCTGCACGGCGGTCGAGCATAATTCTGTTCGTCGTCCGTTGGAATATTTGAAAGCAGCTAAAGGTGTACAAGTTAGCTATGTGAAAACGGATGCTCAAGGAAACTTAAACCCGGACGATCTTGTATCGCTAATAACGTCGAGAACGAAGCTCGTAGTATGCAGTCATAGTTCGAATTTGCTTGGCAGCATCCTGCCAATTGCCGATATGGCTGAAATTTGCCGTAAGCATCAAGTGAAATTGCTGGTAGATGCCGCACAAACTGCGGGTACTATCGATATTGACGTAAATCGGATGGGAATTGATATGCTGGCATTTCCCGGCCATAAGGGACTGCTGGGACCACAAGGAACTGGCGGCTTATATATTCATCCGGACATTGATTTGGATCCGCTCCTTCATGGGGGTACAGGGAGTCAGTCAGAAGCAATCGAGCAGCCTACCGTCCGTCCCGATCGTTATGAAGCTGGCACGCAGAATACAGTGGGAATCGCCGGATTGGTCGAAGGTATCAAGTGGATTCAGAAGGAAACGGTGGAGAAGATTCATCAGCACGAGTGGCAATTGACACAGCGTTTAATGAGTGGGCTCATGGGAATTGATGGGGTTCAAATTTTAGGTCCGGAACTGGGACAAAATAAGACAGGAATTGTATCGTTCACCGTCGCGCAATCCGATTCATCGGAAATTGCTTTCATACTCGATCAATCCTTCGGAATCGCGGTTCGATCCGGTTATCACTGCACTCCGCTGGCTCATCAAATAGCCGGTACATTGGAGCGAGGGGCTGTGAGAGCAAGCGTCGGTTGTTTTACGACAGAGGGTGAGATCGACCAATTGATCGATGCCGTGAAAGAAATAGCTGCGCATATGCAGTCGTAAACATACATATGGGGGAACGAAGATGATTATTCCGGTAGAGGTTGTATTCGTAGCAGCCGCAGCAATCATGGTTGTATTTATGATCATCGTCATCACGCTATGGGTCAAACTGAATAAACTGAGAACAAAATATATGGCCATGCTTAATGGTACCGGCAGTATGAACATGGAAGAGATTATTATTGATCTGCAGCAGAAATACAATGATTTGAAACGAAGCAGTGAGGCTGCCGATCAAACGGTTCAGCGAATTCGCGAGCATCTTAACCGTATGAAATCGCATGTCGGTATTTATCGATACAATGCTTTTGCAGAGAGCGGCAGCGATCTTAGCTTCTCAGTTGCAATTGTTGATGAACAAAAGAACGGAGTCGTATTAAGCGGAATACATAACCGGGAGCAAACGTATGTTTATGCGAAACCGATTGAGCAAGGACAATCGAAATATACGCTATCACCCGAAGAAAAAGAAGCGATCAATCGATCTTTACTAAAGGAATAGGGACCCAGCGCTGTCTCATAAGAAGTGCCGCGTGTATCGCTTTGGAAATCGTTTCTGACATCGCCATGACGAGGCTCAAGCGCGTGTTCTGCAAGACGAAGTATTCCATGAAGCCGCCTACGTTCACGATGCCTGTTACATGCATATTGCCTACCGGAGGCAGCTCTTTATTAACGCCCGCGCCCGGTTTGACAGGACCATCGCCGAGCTGAATACAGCCGACACTTGTCAATTGTCCCAGACAAGCATCGATTGCAATAATAAACGGATTATTAAAATGCTGGTAGATCGTCGTTAATGTTTCGCTGAGATTCATGGCATGTACGGGATGATCCAGGGTACCGTAAAGATGAATACCTTCCGATTGAAGCTTCTTTAAATGAGTGCCGACGAGAGGGCCCAGTGAATCTCCAGTCGAACGATCGGTACCCACACAAACAATGACGATCGGTTGGTGGGCGGGAACCGATTGTATGAATTTAAATAAGGCTTCAGATAAGAGCTCTATGCAGTTGGATTCGGAATGCATGACTTTTATGGCAGCAGCTGGGACTTGCTCTTTCGATTTGTCTGGGGATGGCTCTTTGGAAAATGGCAGTTTCATCACAGGTTCCTCCTTAGGGGAGTAAGATTGGAAAGGCTAGCAACATCTGGAATCAGTAGAGTGTTACTAGTATACGGATCGTAGGAACGTTTTATACGTAGTATTGGGAAAAGAATCGACCGTAACGGGGGAAGCAACCGAGTCTAGTAAAAGGTTAAACAAGAAGGAGGCCGGCTGCTATGATGCTGATGGCGTTCGATTCGACTCAGCAAGCATTGCGAGCGGAGATGCTGCTCGAATACGCAAATATCGAGAACGATATGTGTCCGACTCCCAAAGAAATCACGGCGGGCTGCGCGCTATCATTAGAATTTCCCGCTGAAGCGCTGGCCGAAGTGCAGGAGATTATCCGAACGGAGTCGGTTGAGATCCGAGGCATTTATTTCAAAAAGAATGGAATGTATGTTACGATAAGTTAAGCAAGGAGGGAGCTACTTATGTTTCAAATCCATCAATCGCTGCAAGCAGATGCAGCAGCTCTGAAGGATTGGAAGCAGACCTGGATGCACATGCAAACCCAATTGCTGGAGTATGTATCCAATCCCGAAGTTTGGATCGGTTTATTCATGGTCATTCTCAAAATCATTCTTATTTATATAGGTGCACGTTTAGTTGTGAAATTGGCTAATTCAGGACTTCAGCATTTATTGACAGCCAGGGAAAAAAGTCCGTTGAAATTCGACTCGCGGCGTACGAAGACGATCGGCAAGCTGGTCGGCAATATTGTTACGTATGTCGTCAATTTCATCATGATCTTGATGATATTAAGCCAATTTAACGTCAATCTTGGCCCGGTCCTGGCAGGCGCCGGCGTTGTCGGGCTTGCAATCGGTTTCGGTGCGCAGAGTTTAGTGAAAGATGTGATTACCGGTTTTTTCATTATTTTCGAGGATCAGTTTGCAGTAGGGGACGTAATCCAAGTCGGGGCTTTTAAAGGTACGGTCGAGGAAATCGGACTGCGTGTAACGCGTCTAAAGAGTTGGACAGGCGAGGTACATATTATACCGAACGGAACGATCAATCAAGTAACGAACTTCTCTCTGTATAACTCATTGGCCGTTGTTGATGTATCTGTCGCTTATGAAGCCGACATCGATCAGGCGATGCGTATATTGGAAGAAGTGGTAAATAAAGTATACGAAACGAACGTAAATATGGTGAAAGAGCCGGAGGTACTAGGGGTACATATGCTCGGTGCTTCCGAGGTGACCTTGCGGGTAACGGGGGAATGTAAGCCCAACATGCAGGTGGCCGTATCCCGCGAGCTGAATGCGGCGATCAGGAAAGCATTTCAAGCCGCTGGAATTGAGATCCCTTATCCCAAGGTCGTAACGTATCAACGAAAGGAGGCGGCCGGAACCTAAATGGAGAGAAAACAATATCAGCTGGGCGATGTCGTACAAATGAAGAAGCCGCATCCGTGCGGCACCAACGAGATGGAGATTATCCGGATGGGGATGGATATTCGAATCAAATGCGTGGGCTGCAAACATAGCGTGCTTGTACCGCGCTCGAAATTTGAAAGCAAGCTGAAGAAGGTGCTTCGTTCAACGGCCGTTGAAGATCACGGGGATGCAGCTAAAGAAACATTGGATTAAAAAAAGTTATTAAAATGGCTTGCATTTTTCTTAAGTGCTGTGCTATTATATTACTTGTCCCTTTTGGAAATGCGGAAAGGTACCCAAGAGGCCCAAGGGGGCTGACTCGAAATCAGCTAGGCGGCGCAAGCCGTGCGTGGGTTCGAATCCCACTCTTTCCGCCACTTACATTAACAATTACAGCCCTTCTACGGATTAACGTAGAAGGGCTTTTTCGTATGTTGATGATGGCCTTTTACGACATGAGCGGGGCAATCGAGGACGGTTGTAAACGCCTATAAAGCGCTTTCTAAGGAATATATTTGTACGGTTTGATAATTTGCTTGAGAAGGGCGAATAAACCCGTAAGCGGGCCGCTAACGCGTCTCTGATGCGTCTGAAGGTGGATAGGGAAACTCCAGGTTGAACGATAACGAAATAAAGCGGTACAATCCCCCGAGAAGCACAAAGGTGATGGCAGCTAAGAGCAGACAAATCATGCTGCAGCCAATGAGGAATAAGGAAGAGTCGAACTTCATGGAAGCGGAATATAAGCTGTGTCGTCCGAGGGGAAGGGGGCTGTGCTGTAACCAAAACAAAAAGATATCCACATGTGGATAAATATCGAATAGGAAAGGGGCTCGTCTAAGAAGTTAAGTTATTCACATGTGGATATACAACAGAGATATTCCATCACGGCGATACTGTGGATGAACTCGAGCACAAACATAAACCCGCACACTCTTGTTGGCAGAGCGTGCGGGTTTCGTGTATGACCAGTATGAGGTGAGAGGGCGGGGTGGTGGTTGACACTCCGCCTATTCGATTTAATGTCCGCCGGATGAAGCGGTTAGACCGACTTTGTCAATGAGCCGCTGGCTTTCTTCATTTAATCCGACAATGACGACTTTCTTATCCAGTTGTTCATATTTAGCAACGACTTTGCCGATGGCGGTGACGGCGGAGTGATCCCATACATGCGATTGGGAGAAATCGATCCGGACCGTATGCGGGTCCTGCTGGTATTGAAATAAACCGACGAAGGAATTCATCGTCCCGAAGAACAATTGGCCGGATAACTTGTAAAGTATGCTGCCATCCGGCAGCAGAGTAGTGGCGGAGCGAATTTTGGCCATTTTCCAGGCAAATATGACTGCACTGAGCACGACGCCGGCAAACACGCCTTTGGATAAGTCGTGGGTTGCAACAACAATCGCCACCGTGACGATCATGACGAACGTGTCGGTGCGCGGGATTTTCTTCATCTCGCGCAAGTAGCCCCAGTCAAAAGTCCCGATCGATACCATAAACATAACGCCGACAAGCGCGGCCATCGGAATTTGCTTGACGACGTCACCCAGCACGATAATGAGGAAGAGCAGAAACAGTCCGGCCACTAACGTGGACAATCTCGTGCGGCCCCCGGATTTAACGTTTATTACAGATTGCCCGATCATGGCACAGCCGGCCATCCCGCCGAAAAAGCCGGTGGCGATATTCGCGATGCCTTGTCCTTTCACTTCTCTATTCTTGTCGCTGGTTGTATCGGTCATCTCATCAATGATCGTTGCGGTAAGCAGCGATTCCAAAATACCGACGATAGCTAACGAAATGGAGTAGGGTAAAATAATCCGGAGCGTATCCAATGAAAACATAACTTGCGGAATGTGGAAGACCGGCAAAGAGCTTGAAATGCGCCCCATGTCGCCAACCGTATTCACATCCAGGCCGAGTCCGATTGTAAGGACTGATACGACAATAATGGCTGCCAAGGCGGACGGAACTGCTTTGGTGAATCGCGGCAGCACGTAAATGATGACGAGCGTAAGCGCCACCAAGGCATACATGATCCAGCTTTGTCCGACGAAATGGGTCAGCTGTGCCATAAAGATCAGGATGGCGAGCGCATTGACGAATCCGGTCATAACCGAATGGGGAACGAACGTGACGAGCTGCCCTAACCGAAACAATCCCATAAGGATTTGCAAGATGCCGGCGAGCACGGTAGCCGCAAACAAGTATTCGATCCCATGATCCTTGACGAGATTCACCATCAGCAAGGCCATAGCGCCTGTAGCCGCGGATATCATCCCGGGTCTTCCGCCAACGAAAGCAATAATGACCGCGATACAGAACGAAGCGTAGAGTCCAACCATCGGGTCCACACCTGCGATAATGGAGAACGCAATCGCCTCCGGAATTAAAGCCAACGCGACCGTGATACCGGATAAAATGTCGCTCCGCGTGTTGGAAAACCAGGTAGTATTCAGTTGTCCTTTCAAAATTAGTACTCCTCCTTATACATGTAGAATAATGACTTTCCACTCTCAGAAAAGTCGGGGCCGATGTGTATAAGATGAAATTATACATAAAGAAGAAGAAATTCTCGATTTAGCCAATCTCTATGTAAGCGGAAAAAGTATCATCATGCTCCCGATTTCTTTGAAATTCAGCAAAATTCGATCCATTTCTAATCACTTGTGGGGAACATGCTCGCAAGCAAAAAGGATGCTGCCGGAGAAAACAGCAAACAGCAAGAAAAAGACTGGCGTCGACGCACAGCCTTTTTTGCTTTAGACAGAGAAACGGCAACGCAGCGCAATGGCTCATTAACGGTGCCGAACTTGGCGGTAGATGGAAAAACGATCAATGACATACCCGATAGCGGCCCAGGAAAGGGTAGTTAAGACGTAGAGCAGCAGCGGATTCACATCCGTATATGTAAAAATCGGATAGAACCATGCCGGAACGCTTAGGGCATAGAACAGCAGGTAAACCGGGTCGTATTCATGACCGATGTAATGAACTAAACATAAGGCGGCCCCGATGATTGTACAGATCGCCGTGATTTTATATTTCATAGGAAAAACTCCTTTGCCGAAATAGTTTGAAGGTAACCCCGCCTGCAGCGCAAACGGGGGTGAGGCCTGGCAATTAACCACGGAACACTTTTTTCCATTTCCGGTTATGATTTTTGGTGTCGGGAAAGGATTCGCCTTTCTTGAGCTTGATGATTTTCGGATCGTTGATGCCCATGTGAAAAGCATCTTCTCCGACTTCCATATATTCGCCGTCATTCGGGGCTTTATCGCCGGGACGGAATTGACTCCATTCACCCATGACAGGTGGTCACCTCCTGTTGGTTGATGTAAGATTAGAATTTCCGTTCGAATCCCTAACCATGAGGCTTAATTATTGCCAAGTCGGAGAGAGACGTCGGTTCTAGGCGAAGAATGCCGCTTGCTTTGCCGAACCATTTTTGCTATAGTATTTAGGTGCGAGTTTTGACTTAAGCTTTCTCATTCCTCGCTCCTTGCTTCTGACGGTACAAGCCGATTCAGGGGCCATAGTCCAAAAGGAGGTGACAACATGCGCAAATATGAAGTAATGTACATCATCCGTCCTGATCTTGAGCAGGAAGCTGTTCAGGCTACGGTGGAGAAGTTCCAAAACATCATCAACAACGGTGGCGAAATTACGAAGCATGACCTGATGGGTAAGCGCCGTCTTGCGTATGAGATCAACAAGTTCCGTGACGGTCATTATGTGTTGGTGCATTTCAACGCAAACAATGACGTTGTGAGCGAGCTTGACCGCGTAATGAAGATTTCCGACGAAATCATTCGTTACATGATCGTTAAAGACGTAGCTTAATTTATGCCGTGTAACGGCTAATCCGGGAGGGAATGCGGATGTTGAATCGTGTAATTCTGATCGGAAGACTGACACGTGACCCTGAACTGCGCTATACCCCGGCAGGTGTGGCTGTAACCCAGTTTACGCTTGCGGTAGATCGACCTTTCTCTAACCAAGGGGGCCAGCGGGAAGCTGATTTTATCCCGGTCGTCACTTGGCGTCAACTGGCGGAGACTTGCGCGAATTATCTTCGCAAAGGTCGTTTGGCCGCTGTGGAAGGCCGCATTCAAGTGCGCAACTACGACAACAATGAAGGACGGCGCGTATACGTGACGGAAATCATTGCTGATAATGTGCGTTTCCTGGAATCGGCGAACAGCGCTAACCGTGAAGAAGGCGGACCGGCAACGGGCGGCGGAGGAAATTATGGCGGCGGCGGTAGTGGCAACGGCGGGAACCGTGGCAATTTCGGCGGAGCACGCGACAACCAAGATCCGTTCCAGGATGACGGTCGACCGATTGACATCTCCGATGATGATTTGCCGTTCTAATGCGGAACGGATTGGAATGAATCTAACGTAGAAAGGAAGGATAACAACATGGCATTCGAAAAAAGAGAACGCTCTGAAGATCGCGGCGAGCGCGGCGAAAGAAAGTTCAGCGGTCGTGGCAAAAAAGGCGGCAAGCGCCGTAAAGTTTGTTACTTCACCGTAAACAAAATCAAGCACATTGATTATAAAGATATCGAAACGCTGAAGAAATTCATTAGCGAGCGCGGCAAAATTTTGCCTCGTCGTGTAACGGGTACTTCCGCGAAATATCAACGCGCTTTGACGATCGCGATCAAACGCTCCCGTCAAGTGGCTTTGCTTCCATACACAACGGAATAACGTTGGTATAACGAAAGACAGTCGGTTTTCCGACTGTCTTTTTGTCGTCGCTGCATATTAGTCGACTTTCGCCCCATAGGAGCGGGCGAAAGCAATGGCTTGCGCCGTATCCAGCCGAGCGCCCTTGATATCGAAGCTCTTGAAATCAACGCCGTCGAGCACGGCCCCCCGCAGGTCGGCGCCCTGCAGCCTTGCTTTCGCCAAGTGGGCCCGGGTGAGGTCCGCGTCACGCAGGTCCGCTTTATCAAGCTTGGCGTCGTACAGATCGGCTTCGACGAATCGAACGCCGCGAAGCTGCTGTTTGGATAATTGAACGAGTCGTAAGCTCGTATAAGACCAGTCCCCCCGCAGGATGGTAATGCCGTCCAAATTCGCTTCGGTAAAGTCGGAGCCGACCATTTTGCATTCCTGAAATTTGGCGACGAACAGGTTGGCGCTTTGAAACCGGCAGTTGGTAAATGCGCTCCGTTCATGCGTCGAGGCGTTCAAGGCCGCGCCGGAAAAATCGCAATCGATAAATTGGCTGCCGCTCGTGAGCACCTCCTCCATCCGCGTTCCGCGAAACCGGCACTTCGTAAACGTACAGCCGCGCAGTTCGCCTTCCCGCAAATCTTTATGGCTAAAGTCCACCTCGTTGTACGTTTGATCCGTGTATAGATACATGACATCATCTCCTGATCCTTATTGTACAAAGCGAAGCGCACAGAAAGCAATTTCAGAAGGGCAAGAGAAAGGGAGCGGGCAGCTTCTGGGAGCGAAAATTATTGGCATAAATGAAGGGCCGGAATGGCTCCCGTTATTTTTCAACGAGGGGCCTAACGTGATATGATGAACAGGCGGAGGTTTCGGCGTCCGCGATTGATAGAGAAAGGCTGGGGAGATCGATTGAATATCGCTTTTTTCTTAGTACCCAAGGATCAGGTCATTTATTTATCCCCTCATTCTACGATGCGGCAAGCGTTGGAACGGATGGAATACCATCGCTATTCGGCCGTTCCGCTAGTCGATGAGCATGGCAAATACGCCGGGACGATCACGGAAGGCGATCTGCTCTGGAAGCTAAAGCGCTCACCTGAAATCGGATTTGACAACGCGCATAAAGTTCAGCTCACCGAGGTGCCGCAGCATATGGCGATCAAACCGGTACGCATCGACCAGCAGATGCAGGATTTGATTACGCTGGCGACCAATCAGAACTATGTGCCGGTCATCGACGATAATGAGGTGTTCATCGGAATTATCCGACGCAGGGAAATCATTGATTATTGTTTCAAGCTGTGGCAGTCGGAACAAAAGGCATAGAATATGTGGTATAATTAACAAAAGCGCCCGGTGTAAGGGGAGAAGCGGCATGTCGTTTATGGATAAGGATGTCGATTTGGCCAAGCGGGCCAAAATTATCGAATGGCTAAAGACCGAATTGGTCGATCAAATGGCTCATTTGTTAAAGGGGATTTGGGAAGGCAGCCATCATAAAATTATCGACGGATTGGCCAGCCTCGTGGCCTGTAGTTACATTTTGGGGCGCCGGCTCGGCATCTCGATGCGCAGTCTCGACGAAGCGGTGACCGATAAGATGAAGAAGCACCGTGAGGAAGGACATCAGTTGGAAGAATGGTATGGCGATATCTCCGCTTTGGAAGATCATTTGCGTAAGAGGTGAAAGGGTTGGAAGAAACACAAAAGCCGCGAATGCTCGGTTGGAGCATCGTTTATATCGTATTGCTTTTATCGCTTATGGCGCCGTTGCTCAACTTGGTGACGTTCTTTTTCCTGCTGGTGCCGGTCCTCGTGCTGTATGTGCGATTAGGGACGAAGTCGTTCTTGATTCACTATTTGGCCAGTTTGGCGATCGTTTACGTCTTGGTCTCATTTCTGCTAATCGGATGGATCGGAGCGATGCTCGTATCGGTTTCTCTCTTCTTGCTGCCTCCGGTTATTCAGATGGGCAATTTGTATAAAAAGCGTGCTCCCGCTCGTTCCGTATTGAACGCAGGAGCCGTAACGCTGCTGATCGAACTGTTGATCAGCTTGGTCGTCGCGCACCTGTTCGGTTTGAATCCGGTAGGCGCGATGAAACGGTTCATGATCGATTCATTCAACCTGTACTCCCCGCAGATGAAAAGCCTTATGGGGGTCGATATCGATACCATCGTTCATTTATCGGTGCAAATGCTGCCGATGTATATGATCACGTTCTCTCTCTTGTATGCCGTTATCTCGCATGCGGTGACGCGGCGCGTCCTGGTGCGGTTAGGAGAGTCGGTTCCGGCGTTCCGTCCGATCAAAGACTGGAAGCTGCCTAAATCATTCATCTGGATCTACGTCGTGGCCCTTGTGCTTGAACTGTTCACGAAAGATATGGAATCGACGCTGTTTACGGTAGTCTTGAATTTGCTGCCCTTGCTTAGCACGGCATTCGCGATTCAAGCGATTTCTTTTCTGTTTTTCGTTGCGCATATGAATCGTTGGAACAAGACGCTGCCGATTGTCGGAATCGCGCTGTTGCTGTTGTTTCCTCCGTTGTTCTTTTTGTTCAGCCTAATTGGCGTGTTCGATGTAGCGTTTCCTATCCGTGATCGTATAACCCGCAAAGAGTAGAAACGCCTATGAGCCGCGATATGCGTGCATCGGCGTCGCCTTCGGCTGCGGAGAACTCAGCCGTGTGCGATTATTCATGATTGGAGCGAATGAAATGCCGAAGTTCCTGTTGAAACGATGGCACGGTATGCATGTATATTGGCTATTTGCCCTGCTGCTTGTTCTGATTCTCACTATATCTTGCTTTGTTTGGCAGCTTGGGGTGGTTGCCCTGGTTGTATGCGGCGTTCTGGCCTACTACACGTTTCGGGCGGAACGAGCGTTTCGCCAGGATTTAACGCATTACGTGAGCACGCTGTCCCATCGGGTGAAGAAGGCGGGGAGCGATGTCATTCACGAGCTGCCGGTCGGCATCTTGCTGTACAACGAAGAGAAGACGATCGAATGGCATAATCCGTTCGTTGCCAGAATGCTCGGCAAGGATACGCTGATCGGGGAGCCGCTGCTGGAGCAATTTCCCGGGCTGAAGAACCGCAAGGAAAAGGAACTGAAGCTGGAGCTGACTCTCGACAAGCATATTTATGAGGTTCAGATCAAGCCGGAGGAGCGGTTGCTTTATTTCACGGACATCACGATTCTTCGTACGCTTCAGCTGCGCAACGAAGAGGATCAGATCGCCATGGGCATCGTCATGATGGATAATCTCGACGAAGCGACACAGGGCCTGGACGACCAGACGCGCAGCATTATGATGGCCAAAGTGACGGGGGAAATTACCGAATGGGCGCAAAAGCATCAGATCTACATCCGCCGTACGGCTTCCGATCGATACTTCCTGGTGGCGGATCATAAAGGGTTAAAAAAGCTCGAACAGTCGCGATTTGAAATATTGGACGAGGTACGGGACATCACCATCGAGAACAAGCTGCCGATGACGCTTAGCATCGGCATCGCGTCGGGAGCGGGGTCGCTCATCGAGCTCGGTTTATGGACGCAAACGAGCCTTGACATGGCGCTTGGCCGCGGCGGCGATCAGGCGGCGGTGAAGGTCGGGGAACGGCTGTCGTTCTACGGCGGACGTACGAATGCGATCGAGAAGCGGACGCGGGTACGGGCAAGGGTGATCTCCCATGCGCTTCGCGATCTGATCAAGGAAAGCGACAACGTGATCATCATGGGCCATAAGATGCCCGATATGGACTCGATCGGGGCGGCGATCGGGGTGCTGAAGATGGCGCACGTCAGCAATAAGGAAGGGTATATCGTGATTGAGGGCGTCAATCCATCTATCCTGAAGCTGATGGAGGCGATCTATGAGGACGAGAAGCTGAACCGCTGGTTTATTACGCCGGAGCAGGCGATTCAGATCACGACTTCGCGGTCGCTCGCGGTTATCGTCGATACGCATCGGGCGACGATGACGTCGGAGCCGAGGGTGCTGCAGTTGACGCAGCGCAAAGTGGTCATCGATCACCATCGCCGGAGCGAGGAGTTCATCCAGGATGCGACGCTCGTCTATATGGAGCCTTACGCATCCTCAACGTGCGAGCTTGTGACCGAGCTGCTGCCTTATTTTGATGAGCGTCTTACGATGGGCGTGTTGGAGGCGACGGCGCTGCTCGCCGGTATCGTGGTGGATACGAAGAGCTTCAGCTTGCGGACGGGCGCACGTACGTTCGAGGCGGCTTCTTACTTGCGGCGGAACGGGGCCGATTCCTCGTTGATCCAACGGCTGTTGAAGGAAGATTTGGATCACTATATTAAGAAGTCCGAAATTATTAAGAATGCGGTGGTCATCTTCGACCATGTTGCGCTTGCCGTCACGGAGCCCGGACGTAAATATTCTCAGTTGATCATTGCCCAAGTTGCTGATACATTGTTAACTATGACGGGAATTATGGCTTCATTTGTTATCAGCGAGCGTCCGGACGGCTTGATCGGCATCAGCGCCCGTTCGCTCGGACAGATGAATGTACAGCTCGTGATGGAACGGATGGGCGGCGGCGGTCATTTGACCAACGCGGCTACGCAATTGGAAGGCACGGTGGCGGAAGCCACACAGCGGTTGAAGCAAATTTTAAATCAGATGCACGCGGAGGAGGGGCTTTTCGAATGAAGGTCATTTTACTGAAAGATGTTAAGGGCCAAGGCACACAGGCGATATCAAAGAAGTTTCCGAGGGCTATGCGACTAATTTTTTATTTAAACAAAATTTGGCGGCGCCGGCCAGCGATTCAGCTGTGAAGGTGCTGGATCAGCAGAAGAAAGCGGAAGAACGTAAAAAGGCGCAGGAGAAGGCCGACGCTCAAGAGCTCGGCCGGAAACTCGGCGAGCTTACCGTGCAATTGAAAGCGAAATCGGGCACGGACGGCCGCTTGTTCGGCGCCGTGTCCAACAAGCAGGTGGCGGAAGGTCTTGAGAAGCTCGGCATCAAAGTAGACAAGCGCAAGATCGTGATGGACGACCCCATCCGTACGCTCGGCGTCACGGAAGTAGTCGTGAAGCTGCACCCGGAAGTAACCGGGAAGCTGAAGGTGCACGTGACCGAAGAGTAAGCGTCGTACCGTAGGGGAAACGGTATGGGGTGTTAGCTGGTTCGGGAGTGTGGTCGATCGTTAGAGAAGCGACGGACGGCCGCCCCCGGCGGCATTTGCGCGTAATGCGAGCCGGTGCAATAGGGCCGGCTCTTTGTCGTTAAGGGGAGAGGAACGCCAGCCCTGGCTCTGGCTAGGGCACCGCTCCTTGCCCCTGGGTAAGCATGGGAAACGGGAGGACACCATCGGATGAACGAGAATCTGTTTATGGATCGCATACCTCCGCAAAATCTGGAAGCCGAGCAGGCGGTGCTCGGCGCGATTTTGCTTGACGGGGACGCGCTTGTAACGGCCATGGAGCGGGTGAGGGACGAAGACTTCTATCGCGGCGCGCACCAGCTCATCTATGAAGCGATGATCGAGATTGCCGAGGCGAACGAGCCGGTTGACCTGGTCACGCTGACGGCCCGGCTGCAGGATAAGCAGCAGCTGGAAGAAGTGGGCGGAATCACTTATTTGTCGGAGCTCGCCAATGCGGTGCCGACGGCGGCTAACGTAGATTATTACGCGCAGATCGTCGAAGAGAAGTCGATGCTTCGCCGTTTGATTCGCGCTGCGACGCAGATTGTCTCGAACGGTTACGCGGGACAAGATGAAGTCGGCATGCTGCTCAGCGACGCCGAAGCGCGTATCATGGAAATTTCCCAGGCCCGTTCGGGTTCGGGTTTCATTGCTATCAAAGACGTGCTGATGGAAGTGTTCGATAAGGTTGAAACGTTGTTCAATCAGAAGGGCAGTACGACCGGGGTCAAATCGGGGTTCGTCGACCTGGATAAGATGACGTCCGGCTTCCAACGCTCCGACTTGATTATCGTAGCAGCCCGTCCTTCTGTAGGTAAGACGGCGTTCGCGCTCAATATTGCGCAAAATATCGGCGTCCGCGAGAAAGAGACCGTCGCCATCTTCAGTCTCGAGATGGGGGCGGCCCAGCTCGTACAGCGGATGATTTGCGCCGAGGCGAACGTGGACGCCGGCCGGCTGCGGACAGGCTTCCTGGAGCCGGAAGATTGGGAGAAGCTGACGATGGCGATCGGCTCACTATCCGAGGCGAATATCTACATCGACGATTCGCCGTCGGTGACGGTGGCCGACATTCGGGCCAAATGCAGACGGCTCAAGAAGGAGAAAGGGCTCGGCATGATCCTGATCGACTACTTGCAGCTGATCCATGGCCGAGGCAAGGGCGACAACCGGCAGCAGGAAGTTTCGGAAATTTCGCGTACGCTGAAGCAAATTGCGCGTGAGCTGAACGTGCCGGTTATCGCGCTCTCGCAGCTTAGCCGGGGCGTGGAACAGCGGCAGGACAAGCGTCCGATGATGTCGGACTTGCGGGAATCCGGTTCGATCGAGCAGGATGCCGATATCGTCGCGTTCTTGTACCGGGACGATTACTACGACAAAGAGTCGGAGAAGAAGAACATCATCGAGATCATTATCGCCAAGCAGCGGAACGGCCCGGTCGGGACGGTCGAGCTGGCGTTCCTGAAAAACTTCAACAAGTTCGTCAACCTGGACCGTTCGCATCAAGAACCGGCGGTGGCGTATTAATGCGCGCCTTTCGTCGTATGCTTGCGGGAGTAAAGGCGAACGATGCGTATTGGCCTCGGCGACAGCCGGGGCTTTTTTGCCGTCCGCGGCGCTATTCGGCGTCCACTGGGGTTCAAAGGCCCAAGCCGTAAACCGGCATGATGCGGTCTGAAGCCGAATAGGAGCAGGCAGGAGTATGAACTGTTGGCTGCTTGGTGAACATTTTCCGAACGTTGTATTCCGAGTATACGAAATCGTTCGTTTTTATTGACTTTGGTTTAGTGTACTGCTAAACTAGTCATGGTGTCATGCGCCTTCAGGGCAAATCATAGGTGGTTTCCACCTCACGGGGGTAGTGCGAATGTCAACGGTAGTGGTTGTCGGAACCCAATGGGGAGACGAAGGAAAAGGAAAAATTACCGATTTTCTGGCAGAATCTGCAGAGGTCGTAGCTCGTTACCAAGGCGGTAACAACGCGGGGCATACGATTATTATTAACGATAAGAAATATAAGTTGACGATGATTCCGTCGGGTATTTTTTATCAAGATAAAGTTTGCGTAATCGGCAATGGCATGGTGATTAACCCGGGCGCGCTGCTCGAGGAAATTCAATATATTCATGATAATGGGTTCTCAACGAAAAACTTGCGCCTCAGCGATCGTGCGCATGTGATTATGCCCTACCACCTGCTGCTTGACGGTCTGGAAGAAGAGCGCAAGGGCGATAATAAAATTGGAACGACCCGTAAAGGGATCGGCCCATGTTATATGGATAAAGCGGCGCGGAACGGCATCCGGATCGCGGATCTGCTCGATGCGGAGGAATTCGAACGCAAGGTTCGCCTTCTCGTTGCGGAGAAAAATGTATTGATCGAACAAGTTTACGGCTCCAAAGGCCTCGATGCCGATTCGATCGTCCAGGAGTATCTCGGCTACGCCGAGAAGCTGCGTCCGTACGTCACGGACACCTCCGTCGTGCTGAACGATTTGATCGACGCCGACAAGAAGGTGCTGTTCGAGGGCGCCCAAGGCGTTATGCTCGACATCGACCAAGGCACATATCCGTTCGTGACTTCGTCCAATCCGTCGGCAGGCGGCGTATGTATCGGTTCCGGTGTCGGTCCGACCAAGATTCATCAAGTTATCGGCGTGGCGAAATCGTACACGACTCGCGTCGGCGACGGTCCTTTCCCGACAGAGCTGAACAACGAGATCGGCGACTGGATTCGCGAGAAGGGCCATGAATACGGCACGGTAACCGGCCGTCCGCGTCGCGTCGGCTGGTTCGACAGCGTCGTCGTGCGTCATGCGCGCCGGGTGAGCGGCATCACCGGCTTGTCCTTGAACTCGCTGGATGTGCTGGCTGGACTTGAAACGGTGAAAATTTGTACGGCGTACAAATACCGCGGCGAGGTGATCGAGCATTACCCGGCCAGTCTGAAGATGCTGGCGGAATGCGAAGCGGTATACGAAGAGCTGCCGGGCTGGAACGAAGACTTGTCCGCCGTACGCAGCTTGGATGAACTGCCGACGAATGCGCGCCGTTACATCGAGCGTGTTTCCGAGCTGACCGGCATCCCGATCGCGATCTTCTCTGTAGGCCGCAACCGGGAGCAAACGAACCTGGTTACCCCGATTTATTAAGTCGAAGAAGGAACGGGCGAATAGCGGCCCGTTCCTTTGTTTTTTATCTCGATCTATTCGGTTGTCGCCTCGATTTCCGCCCCACGACCAGAGGATGTTATCTTTCTTAGAAAAACAGGAGAGGTTCAACAGCTCAGTTTCTGTACGCAATCCGGTTGGTTTCCCAGAAAAAGGTCAATACTAGAGCTTAGAGACCTGCTATGGGCGCGAATGGGAGTGAGCTGAATTGAAAGGGTTAAAGTGGTTGATGAAATTGGCGGTTACGGCTGCGGTGACCTCCATATGCTGTGTGGCATTAACGTTTATGGCCGTAAACACGTATGTCGATCTGGTGCTGGAGCAGCTGCACATCCAGCGTCCGGCGACGGCGAAGATAGGGTGGGGGTCGTTCTTCAACCGGTTCACGACAACCGTGGGGTTCGGCGCGGGCGGCGGAACGAACGAGATGGCTGTGGATGAGCCCAAGGATGCGGCCGTATCGGCGAACGTGAACCCGGATTCGACGGAAACGGGCTCGAAGGAGAACCAATCCGGTTTACCTAGCGCCGGCAAAGCGGAACGGACCGATCCTTACCGGGTACCGGAGGATGCGGTTGCGGTTTGGGGACAGCAATCGGTCAAGGAGCTGGAGGGCGTGTCCGGAGACGAATCTGGCGCTGCGGAAGACCGGAAAGTCGTCGTGTCGAGCGAGGAGTTCACGAAGAAGAAGGAGCAGCTGTCGGAGGCGGATAAGGCCAAAGTATTCTCGCTGCTTGTTTCGCGCATTCCTCAGCAGGACATGCAGACGATTTCGCAGCTCATGGAGGACGGCTTGACCGCAGCCGAAATCAAGGAGCTGGAACAGCTGCTGCAAAAGCATTTGAAACCCGAGGAATACCGCGATTTGCTGGCCCTCATACAGACGCCCTGACCGCTTCTTGAAAAGCGTCAGGGCGTTTTTCTTCGTTATGCCGTTCTTACAGGATTCCACCGAAGCGGCTGATGGTATCTTCGGCCTGTCTTCGTCGTGACGATTCGACAAGGAGCTGCAAGAGCCCCTCGTCTTGCCCGCCGGAGAGGCCGGATTGAAAGGAGTCTCCGGCCCATTCCGGGTACGCATGATCGCTCCCGGCACCGTTCGGGCACATCATAAGATGGATGACGCCTTGCTTGCGAAGCGCGTCCGCCGCTTGCTCCATCTCGCTCCGGCTGCGGAACGCCGCTGTTAAAGTTTCCATCGCTTACCTTCACACTCCTGCCATGATTCCCTCTTGAAAATTGACATAGTATGCAGTTTTGTTGAAAAAGGTAGAGTCCTTGTGGTAAATTTATTAGTGTTGTTAATATGGATATGGTTATTGTTCCAATTTTAGGTGTTTTTATGTGCAGGTCGTAAGCAAACCTAAGTTGAAGCGGTGCGGTTTGAAGTTCACGCGCCGATTGTCAACTAGAGAGTCCCGAGAACAGTATTTGTTCAGAGATACCAGGGTATAGGTTCTCTTAAAGGGAGTACGGCGCTTTCCGGCTCTTCAGGGCAAAGAAAGCGACGATGGTTCGAATGCGGCAAAAAACGGCTTAAAAGGAGAAAAAGATGACAGTTTTCAAGGGAAAGGATCGGTTCAAGAACCTTTTGGACAAGCTTCGGACAAAGGGCTCCGGGAGTCGGTCAAGCAGCTTGACTGAGGACTCTAGGACGAAACCAATGGATCACGACGCCAAGCAAACGCACGTTACGATAAAAGAACGCATCCGTCTACATAAATGGTTGGTCGTCAAGTCGGCCGCTGCTTTCGGATTCATGATCGCGGTGGTCTGGAGCGGACATCAGTACGTACAAGCCAGTGTGGTTGATTACTATGAAGTATATGCGAACGGGGATTCGGTCGGGGCTGTCTCCGATCCGGCCAAGGTCGAACAATTCAAGCAAGCGAAGCGAGATCAGTTGACGAAGATGACATCGGATGTCAGAGTTGTCGTCAACGAGCCTAGGATTGAATTAAAGCGTGAAAAGGCTTTCAACAAACAGCCCGACGATCAGGCGGCGCTGGATCGATTGAATCCCTATTTCACGGCGTATCCAGTCGGCGTACAGCTGTTGGTGGACGGCAAGCCGATGGGGGTGTTGAAGGACGAAGCGGCGGCCAAGCAGCTGCTGGAACAGTTGAAAGCGAACGCCGTCAGCGCGCTTAGCCAGAAGAAAGAGTCCGGCAAAGTCGGCATACTATCGGCTGATGCGAAACAGGCTCCGGTGCAAACGGAGCTGCTGAAGGCCGATTTCGTGCAGCAGGTGGACCTGAAGGAGATCAAGATCGATCCGGATGAGCTAACCCCTCCCGACGAGCTTCGAAAGAAGCTGGAAACCGGCGACGTGCAGCCGACGAAATATACGGTGGAGGAAGGCGACTGCGTCTCCTGCATTGCGAAGAAGCTGAATATTCCGAAGCAGGTTATTTATCAGAATAACCCTACGATTTCGAACGATATGATCAAGGTAGGCCAGCAGCTCGACCTGACGGTGCTGCAGCCGACGCTGGCCGTGCGTACGGTGGAGAAAGTCGTTGAAAATCAAGAGATTCAGTACGAAACGGAATATGTGCAGGACGATAGTATGAAGCTCGGTATAACCGAGACGATAGCTGCCGGCAGGAACGGGATGAAGAAAGTAACCGTGCAGCTCACCAAGGTGAACGGCATGCTGGAAGAGGAAGAGGTTCTTAGCGAGGATATTGTACAAAATCCGGTCAAAGCGGTCGTTAGACGGGGAACGAAAGTCATTAAAGGCGAGGGTACGGGCAAGTTTGCCTGGCCGGTCGTTTCCGCTTCAATCACGAGCACATTCGGTACCCGGTGGGGCGCTTTCCACAAAGGAATCGATATTACGGGAAATAAGAACATTCTGGCGGCGGATAACGGCAAAGTCGTGGCGGCCGGCACGAAGAGCGATTACGGCAATTATATTATTATCGATCATTTGAACGGATACCGTACCTTGTATGGCCATATGAGCAAATTGTTAGTCACCAAGGGCGCGATTGTCGAGAAGGGCGAAAAAATCGGCATTATGGGCAGTACGGGAGATTCGACCGGGGTCCATTTGCATTTTGAAATTCAGAAGAATGAATCGCCGCAAAATCCGCTGAAGTTTTTGAACCGTTAGTGGGGGAAAGTTGCGACTAGACAGAAATCGGGGGCATGGAAGGTGCAGGAAATACTGCGCCTCCATGTCTCTTTTTGCTTAGAGTTATGCTAAAATAGGTAGAATAGATACCTAGCTCAACAAGATCGCATGAGACAGGCGGTGAAGGATTCGATGGCGAAAATACTGGTGGTTGACGACGAGCAGCCGATTGCCGATATTTTGAAGTTTAACCTGGAAAAGGAAGGTCATGAGGTAATTCTCGCTTATGACGGAGGCACCGCGGTGGAATTGGCCTATTCGGAGGAACCGGACTTGATTCTGCTTGACTTGATGCTGCCGGTGAAGGATGGCATGGACGTATGCCGCGATGTGCGGGCGAAGCTGAACACGCCGATCATTATGCTGACAGCCAAAGACAACGAAATCGATAAAGTGCTCGGTCTGGAGCTCGGAGCCGACGACTATGTGACGAAGCCGTTCGGCACGCGCGAGCTGTTGGCCCGGGTGAAGGCGCATCTACGTAGACAGCAGAAGGCGGCGATGGTTAGCGCCAATGCCCCTGAGGAGGCGGTCCGTCAAGGGCTGCGTATCCAAAGCTTGTTTATCGATACCGACATGTATGTCGTTTATAAAGATGAAGTGCCGCTCGACCTGACCCACCGGGAATTCGAGCTCGTGCAGTACTTGGCCCGCAACAGCGGCAAAGTGATGACGCGCGAGCATTTGCTGCAAGCGGTCTGGGGGTTCGAATACTTCGGCGACGTACGAACGGTCGATGTTACGATTCGTCGGCTGCGGGAGAAGCTGGAGGATGACCCGAGCCGGCCGGAATATATCATCACCCGCCGGGGGCTCGGTTATATGATGCGGAACTCGAAGTCCGGCGCAGGCGGGTATTAAACGTGGACGGACGGTGCTGCGGCCGATGAAGAGCATCCGTTTTTTTCAATCCATTCAGGCGAAGCTGATTATTATCTACGTGCTGTTGATCCTGATTGCGATGCAGCTGATCGGGGTTTATTTTATCCAGACGCTGGAAGGGTCGCTGAAGAAGGATTTTATCGATAACCGTAACGCGCAGGCGCTGCTGCTGGCTCAATATGCCGAAGGGTATTTGTTGGAGAGTCAGAATCAGGAGGCCGGCAAGGCAAGCGACAGGGAACCGAAGCGAACGTATGCGGACTTGAATCAGGTGGTGAACAGCTTGTTCGCGAGCGGACAAGCGGAGATTCAAGTGATCGATGCGAATGGCGTGGTGCTGACGACGTCGCACGAAGACAACCAATCCGTCGTGGGGAGTAAAAACACGCAAACGGAAGTGACGCGGGCGCTGCAGGGCATTAAGGACAACCAGCGCATGTTTACGGATCTTGACGGCGCGCGTAAGCTGGTCATTGCAAAGCCGATCGGTTCGGGCGCCAAAATCTATGGCGCGGTTTACATTATCGCCTCGATGGAAGAGGTTTATAACACGATGAACCGGATTACCCGGTTTTTCATCTCCGGGACGTTAATCGCGCTCGGGTTGACGGCGGTGCTCGGCGTCATCCTGTCGGCCACGATCACGAATCCGATCAAGGCGCTGACGAAGCAAGCAACCGCGGTGGCGGACGGGCGATTCGACGAGAAGGTGCGCATTATGGGGCAGGACGAGCTCGGACAGCTCGGACAGACGTTTAACTTCATGATGGAGCGGCTGCAGGAAGCTCTTACGATGAACGAGGAAGAGAAGGAGAAGCTGGCGTCGATCTTATCCAACATGAACGACGGTTTGGTCGCTTCCGACGACCAAGGCCGTGTGATCGTCATTAATCGGCGCGCGAAGCAGATCTTGAAGGTCAATGAAGACACGACGCTAGGGATGCCGCTGGCCGAGCTGCTCGGCATTACGCCGGACATCGTGCGCCAGTTGGAGGCGAGCGAGGATCATTCAACGACGCTGCAGTTCGTTCACGAGGAGGAGGATCCGCTCTTCGTACGCGTGACCTACACAACGCTCCACAGCAAGGGACGCGGTGCAGCCGGTACGATCGCCGTGCTGCAGGACGTGACGGGGCAGGAGAAGCTGGAGCAAATCCGCCGCGAATTCGTAGCCAACGTCTCGCATGAGCTGCGGACGCCGCTGACGACGATTAAAAGCTACCTGGAAGCGCTCGAGGACGGGGCGCTTGATGAGCCGCAGCTGGCGGGCAAGTTCGTCAATGTGGCGCACAACGAGACCGAGCGCATGATCCGGCTTGTTAACGATCTGCTGCAGCTGTCCAGACTTGATTCCAGGCAGGTCATGATTACGAAGGAGCTGACCGACGTGACGGACATGCTGGAAGAAGTGGCCGATCGCTTCTCGTTTCAGCTGGAGCAGCGCAATATTGCGATTACGATTCAGGTGGAGCCGGACGTTCGCAGCATTATGCTCGATCGGGACAGAATCGAACAAGTGCTCGACAATCTCATCTCCAATTCGATCAAGTATACCCCGGAGGGCGGACACATTCATATTCATGCCGGCTGTCCGGAGCGGGAGCGTCTCGAGGTGTCGGTGTCGGACGACGGCATCGGCATTCCGCGTAAGGATTTGAACCGGATTTTCGAACGGTTTTATCGGGTGGACAAGGCCCGTTCGCGTGCGATGGGCGGGACGGGACTCGGTCTATCGATTGCCCGGGAAATAGTAAAAGCGCACGGCGGCGCGATTCAGCTTGATTCTGAGCTCGGTCAAGGGACCAAAGTGACCTTCACACTCCCTTACCTGCAAGAGGAGGCAGCCGGATGATGGAGAAATTGAAGACAGCGGCTCTGACGCTGCTCGTCATGCTAAGCTTGCTGCAAAGCTATCTGCTCGCCTACAGTTACCCGCAGCCGGAACAGCCGGTCATTCAGGAAGAATATGTGAAGACAGAGATGCTTGGCACGCAGGTGTCGCTCGATGAGATGCTGTTCCCCGATCATATCGTCGTTCATCTCGGCAACCAGCAGCATACGGTATTTTATCCGCAAACCGAGCCGTATACCGAAATTTTCGATACGGTCAAGCAGCGCAATTTAGAGGGCTTCCGCAAAAACAACCTCAGCGCGCTCGGCATGAATTGGGACGATGTTGCGGCCAAGCGGCCCGGTGTGGAGATCCGGTTTCGCGACGGACTGCCGCTGAATGTGCTGCAGCGCATCATGCAAATCAAGGGCGATTTGCCGCCGGATAACGATGTGATCACGCGGATTTGGATTTTCGCCCAGAATGAGAACGAAGTACGTACGATACTGTTTACGGATACGACGAATTTGATATACGAGGCGACCAAGGCCGATTTTACGACGAAAGATATTGAGGAGCGTTTCCTGGGTGCGGTCGGTACCGCCATTCCGTACAAGCCGTTCAACGGCAGCCTTTATTTGCCGCAAAAGCCGATCCCGATGACGGCTTATACGATGCCCTACACGCAGCTTACGGTCGATCAGTTAAAACGGACGTTCTTCGTCGACCCGGCGGTAACGCGAAACTTGATGGAGCGGGACGGCTCGGAAATTTATACCGATTCCAAGCGGGGGCTGCAGTTAAAGAGCGAACAGCACTGGATGACCTACTCCGACCCGGTGGCGCCGTCTACGGACAACAAAATCGACTTCCTCGGCAACCTGCTGGCCGCCGTCCAGTTCATTAACCAGCACGGCGGATGGAATGGTACGTATGGCGTACAGAAGGTGCCGGAGCGTTTGCTGCCGGGCAGTCAATCGTACCTGTTCCGTCAATATTACGGGGCGTACCCGTTGATTAATCCGCGGAACGAAAATTTCGGGTTTATCAAGATTACGCTGCAAAAGGATATTGTCTCCGGCTACGAGCGTTCGACCCTTACGCCGGAGACGCGCAGCGTGACCCGGCGGGAGCTGGAGCTGGTTGGCGGCGAGGCGCTCGATGCCAAGCTGGATCAATATACGAAGAAGTCGCAGATCGTCGCCTTGTTCCCGGCTTATCGGCCTGTAATTACGGACAAGTCGCTCGAATTGATGCCGGTGTGGGCGATGGAGCTGTACGACGGCACGTATGAGTTTCTGGAGTAGCGGACGTTGACGCTAAGAAGAGGAGGGAAGGCGGATGGATTGGGGCCGGGCCAAGACGATACTGATTTTATCCTTTTTGCTGCTGAATGTGATTCTGGCGGTTCAGCTTGGCACGAGCCGATCCGATCTGCTGGAACTTGGGGGAAATCCGGAAGCGCAGGCGGCAGAGGAGCTGCAGCGGCTGTTGAAGCTGAACAATATTCAAGTGCCCGCAGACATTCCGAAGGAAGTGCCGAAGCTGCGGGAGATTGTGGCGCGGTTCGACGAGCATTATACGCCGGATCAGCCGATTCCGCTGGCGTCGCCGTTCAAGTTCGACCCGCTGATCAACAAGGGCACGTTCAAGGATATGCTGGCCAAAACCGGCATCGCGTACACGGAGTCGTACCAGTTCGACCCGGCTATGAGCCGAGGCGGTACATACGTCTTCCATCAGCTGTACGGTACGCTGCCGATGTTCGAGGTGCAGCTCGAGCTGTATGAGAAGAACGGCATTGTCAACGCGTACCGCCAAGGGTTCGTGGAAGTGCAGGCGGAGGGAAGTCAGAAGGAGCAGAATGTCATCTCGCCGTATATTGCGCTGCGGAGCCTCATTGAGAATCATCTGCAGCCGGGGGCGGTCATTACGGGCGTACGGCTCGGGTACCACGGCCAAGTGTATAACTCGCAGACCTTGTATATGGTGCCGACGTGGCGGGTGTCGCTGAGCAATGGCGATTTGTATTTCATTCATGCGATTAACGGTGCGGTGGAGCCGCCGCAGAATAAAAAATCATAAGCTTGAAACGTTGGCAAACATGGGTTAGGAGCAGGGAAATGGGAATACGGTTTACGGTTCTGGGGAGCGGTTCGACGGGCAATGCGACGGTTGTCGCGACGGAAGAAGGCAAGGTGCTGATCGATGCCGGCTTGAGCGCCAAGAAGATCGATCAGCTCATGAAGGAGCGGGACATGTCGCTGTCGGAGATCGACGCTATTCTGGTCACGCATGAGCATGCGGATCATATTAAGGGTTTGGGCGCTGTGGCGCGGAAATATAATTTGCCTGTATATGCAAATGAGAAGACGTGGTCTGAGCTTGACCGCCATATCGGCGAAATCGCGGAGGCGAACCGGTGCGTGATGCAAACCGGCGAGGTGCGCGAATTCGGCTCGCTGCAGGTGGAATCGTACGGCATCTCGCATGATGCGGCCGAGCCGGTCGGGTATTGCTTTTATCACGAGGAAGAGAAATTGAGCGTGGCCACCGACCTTGGCTACATGAGCTCGAAGGTGAAGGAGAAAATTCAAGACAGCGACGTGCTCGTGCTGGAATCGAATCACGACATCGAGATGCTGCGGATGGGCCGATATCCGTGGAATATTAAGCGGCGCATCCTCAGCGACGTCGGGCACTTGTCGAACGAAGCGGCTGGCCATGCGCTGCTGGATGTGATGACAGAGCGGACGAAACGGGTCTACTTGGCCCATTTAAGCCGTGATCACAATCTGATGGATTTGGCCAGGCTGACTGTGAATAACATAGTAGAGGACCGACTGGCGCCGGATGACCACCGTCCCAAGCTGATGGATACGTACCACGACCGTGCGACGGCGTGGGATCGGCTGGGCGAGGAATAGATGCTTCTGGACGCCAGCGGTTATGGCGGACCTTGCGGTCAGGTGAGGGGGGGGGAGGCTATTCGGCGCCGGGAAGGCCGGCCGCATCCTGCTTCTCGAGGGCATGGGCCTTGTCGGTCAGTTCCTGCAAGGTTAAGAGTCCCTTCTCTTGAAGCAGCTCCATTAGGGCGCTTAGCAGCAGCGTGCTGCGGTATTGATGGTCTTGAAGGTCGGCCAGCTTGCCGATCCACGCGATTTCGTCGAGATGGGAATGAATACGGTTCGTTGTCATTGGAATCATCCTTCCTGAGCAGGAATGGTTATGATTCTATTCTAGTCTCGTTCGGGCGAAACTATTCCTAGTATTTCCGTTTTTCAGAGTGCTAGATTATCGGGTACACTTTAGAAGTAACCATCAGGAAGGGCCGCACAGCAGGTCACTGGCGGACCAAGGGGGCAGCGACGGTGAGTTTATTTGATGACGATTTTTATTCCACGAAAATGTCCCGCAGGGAAGCGTGGCGTTTGCCAAGAAGCGGTCCGTTCGGACTTCCGGTGTGGATGCTCCCGGCTGCCGGCGGCGCCTTTGTGACGCTGGCTATCGTCCTGGCGTTCTACGCCGGAGAAGCGCAGCCGCAGGCTGAAGCAGTCGCCGCTATGGCCGTGACGCCACCCGGCGGGGCGGTGAGGCCGGATATGGCCGGCGAGCGTCAGGCGAGCGATATGGTGGTCGGCGCTGCGGCGAAAGTGTGGCCGGCCGTCGTAAGCATTCTGGGCTCCGCTGCGGAAGGCGAGCAGGGAGCGGACGCTGCAGTTCCGGGCCGGGGGCCGATGGGGCTCGGTTCGGGCGTCATTTTCGCTCGGGCGGGCGATAAGGTGCGGGTTGTTACGAACAATCATGTTGTCGACGGGTTTACGCAGCTCGATGTCATTACGTTGACGGGTGAGAAGCGCAAGGCGACCTTGGTCGGCCGCGACCAAATTACCGATCTCGCTGTGCTCGAAATGGAAGGCAACGGGATTAAGGAAATCGCGGAGTTCGGCGATTCGGACGCCCTGCAGCCGGGGGAGACGGCGATTGCCGTCGGTAACCCGCTTGGGCTTGGCTACGCGCCGACCGTGACAAAGGGCATTATCAGCTGGCCGAAGCGTACGATCCCGGTTTCGCTAGGTCGGGAAGGCGAGTTCGACTGGGAGATGGACGTGATTCAAACGGATGCGGCCATTAACCACGGAAACAGCGGGGGCGCGCTCGTCAATCTCGACGGCAAGGTGGTCGGCATCAACACGTTGAAGGTAGCGGACATGGGCGTGGAAGGGCTCGGCTTCGCCATCCCGATTAATGAAGCCAAGTCGATTATCGAAACGCTCATTAAGGAGCATCGGATCAAGCGGCCATATATTGGCGTCGTGACGCAGGATTTGCAGGCATTCAAGGGGACGGAAGAGCTGAAGCTGCCCAAGGACGTGAAGCAGGGCGTACTCGTCATCGATGTGACCGGACCGGCGAAGAGTGCGGGGCTGAAGAGCAGCGATGTTATCGTCGAGCTCGACGGCAAGCCGGTTGACAGCACGCTGTCGCTGCGCAAATACATTTATAGCGCGAAGAAGGTCGGCGAGAAGCTGTCGATCACGTATTACCGCAGCGGCAAGAAGTACACGGTATCGGTGACGTTGGAGGAGCTGAAGGAGCGCTAAGGACGACTTGGGCAGCTGATCCCTCTGCCTTGGGAGGGTTCCTCCTTCGTGCGGGACGTAGAGGGAAGCAGGGAGCGGGGTGACATTTTCGCCGGAGTCCGGCGTTCGTCTGTTGTGAGTTGGGCCCGATTGGGGTAAACTAGTAATACAGTTTCAATACGGGTGCGGGGATGATTGTGGCGGCGCTCGTATGATTAGGGAAGAGAAAAAGGGGTTTCGTGGATGCATGTGGTTTGTAAGGAACACTTAGAGCTTGCGATCGATATGTTCGTGGATGAGTATGAGGATGCGCCGGATATCGTGGACTTGGAACAAGTGAAGTTCAGCGAATGGCAGGCGCCGGAGCACTGCGAACGATGCTCCGGTCCGGGGCGGTTCTTAGTCGTATAGGGAAGTTACGGGGAGAGGGTCGGAAGGTCGACCTTCTTTTTTGTTGCACGTGGAACTTTTTGGGGGCTGTTGGGATGCAGGGTGCATGGGAAGACGGGAAGCGGGAATGAAGGTGCATGCGGTGATGGGTAGGAAGAAGAGCGTGGGAAGAGCAGGAGGGTCCGGGAAGAGCAGAGGAGATTAGGATGAGTAGGGAAGCTGGGGCAGCAGTTATAGTGAGGGAACTGGAAGTTGGTGAGGCGGGAGCGGGAAAGGGAGAAAAGCGGGAAAACGAGGGAAAGTAGGAGACCGGGGGACCAGGGGACCAGGGGACTAGGGGGCCAGGAAAAACCAGGCTAACCAGGTATACCAGGTAAACTGGGCAACCTAGGAAATCAGTGATAACAAGATTAGAAAACCCGAGGAAGCTAGAAGTATAGTAAACGTGAAAGCGGTGGATTAGGCGGATGAACATCCAGATTGTGGCCGTAGGCAAGTTAAAGGAAGCGTACTTGGTGCAGGGCATTGCGGAATATGTGAAGCGGCTCGGGCCTTACGCGAAGATGCACCTGGTGGAGGTGCCCGACGAGAAGGCACCGGAATCGATGAGCGCCGCCGAAGAGGCGCAGGTCAAGCATCGCGAAGGCGAGCGATTGCTCGCGCAATTGCGCAGCGATGCGTTCGTCGTGGCGCTAGCCATCGACGGACGTGCGCTGTCGAGCGAGGAGCTCTCGCGGCAGCTGCAGGATCTGGCCACGTACGGGCGCAGCCACGTGGCGTTCGTGATCGGGGGCTCGCTGGGCTTAGCCCCCGAGGTGTTGGCGCGCGCCGACCTGAAGCTGTCGTTCGGGCGCATGACCTTGCCCCACCAGCTGATGCGGCTCGTGCTGGTGGAGCAAGTGTATCGCGCGTTTAAGATCGCGCGCGGTGAACCGTACCACAAGTGATGGTAAAGGAACGGTTTGAATTGACGATACCGTATAAAATGACTGTCGGCAAAGAAACAGATGTACACATAAGGGACTTAAATCGTTAAGTGTGAGTGATTTTAAAATGATAAAGACGATAGTTCATCCATATGTTACAATTAAAAGTGTATAGCACTAATCATTTCGTTGCATGGGAACGAGCCTCATGATACATTGGTATAAAATGTATTGATTAGGGGGACATTGTTAATGCGGCTGCAAGATGAACTAGTAATGCAAGTGCCGAGCGGAGCGTTAAAGCAGATAGTAAAAAATGAGGGGCTTGAAAGCGAAGTAAAATTAAGCTCCAATGAGGAAATGGCTGAGATTATTGCCAGTAAAATTCCAGAGGTTGGTAGAAGGTTAGCTTCTGAGTTTAAGTTTGCAGGCGCGACCGCCGTAAACGTTCACATGATGATTAACGGAATTTCGGCCGACTGGCACAACAAGGAGTATTTTAAAGACCATCTTGTAAAAAAATATACTGGTGCCATTTTTGCTGGTGGATTACGGCCTGAATTAACTCATGAACCAAAGTTGATTAGAGCACATGAACTTGCAGATCGAATGGTGCTTGCTTTCTCATACTTAGGCACTCCACGACGATATTTGGAAAACTATGAAATTGTATTTAGAAGTCCTCAAGTGTTGGACTACGTGGTCATACATTTCTCGCCCTTTGCTTTAGAAGTACGTGCAAATCAATCACAAAATGATCTTTTTAAAACAGCTGTCCTAGAGATCATGGATATTAAAGAAGAAGTAGTATGGGACAAGCTTACAAAATTGAACGACGAACAAGCAAGGCAATTAGCACTGGCATTAGGCGCTCGGTTACGTGCTGCCAAGCATAAAATGACCGAAGGGGTTTATGCCACAAAAGAAGTTACAGCGAACACTCAGGTTGAGGATTTGGAAAGTCAGGAACAGTATCAGTTAGAGTTTTCTAATCAACCGATGAAAAAGAAAACATTCGTGTTCAAGTTTCCATACTCTTTTGGTTATGAAGAAGAAAGCATATCATACGTCATCACAGGTGAAGGACTATGGTTTCGCTCAAATGTGGGCGAGGAAGCTATAAGACATGTTTTTGAACACATTTTGCAGATAAAATTTCCTAAGGACGAATCCGAAGAAGATCAAGAATTCGTTGAAGGAGCATAGAATGATTATAAGTAAATAAGGGAAAGGTGGTGGAGAGCATGGACGAATTTGAATTGGAGGGCATCCTTGAAAAATCTTTAGAGGAAATGGCTGTTCAAGACAAAAAGTTTTTCTCTCCTCACTTTGTTTGCACATACACGGGAATAGCTGATTTAAAGGCTGTCTCTGAGTATTTATTTACAGAGGCCGCAAAGACAAAGAGAAAAAAAATTTATGTTTATTATGAGGTCGAATGTCCCGAGGGCGATAGTGATTTTTCAGTAGACACTCCAGAAAAATTGCCGATTATAGAACGGAGATGTCATATATGTGGAATTGACTATATTCCGAATCCTGAAAGAATATGGGTAGGTTTTAATTTTACATCTGAGTACTTACAATTCGTAAAAAAAAGAAGTTAACAGTACTCCCGAGCACGTGAGACCCATTGATAATAGCAGTTATTCTGGTTCAACATCATTATATGACTTGAACAAGGTTGGCTTAGGTATACAACAGCAAATATTTATTTTGAAGGAAGGAAGTTGTGCCACCGTGTATAACAGTTCAAACAATATGAGTGGTAATACTTTTAATGGAGATATTAATGGAAATATTGGACAAGGTGGTCGAGATGTAGTTCAAACATCTAATGTAACAAGCGGCGTAACTGAAGAAACGCTCGTGAAATCACAAGCTTTGATGGCTGATTTAGTTAAGTTTATTGATGGTCTTCCTGAGGCTCAAGAGAAAAAGGATGCACAGAATGATGTTACTCAATTGCAAGAAGCAATTAAAAATAAAAATTTTGACAGAGCTAAGAAGACATGGGGAATGTTTGGAGATGTGGTAAGAACCTCATCTTCTGGACTTGCAATAGCTAAGCTATTTGGATGGTTGTAAATTTGAAATAATAGGCATAAATAAGAAACAGGCTCACTCATTGAGCCTGTTTCTTATTTATACGGAAGTGTATTGAAAATTTCAGCAAGTATATTTCTGCTCATGCGTATTTGGCTTACTTCGAGTCTGTAAAATAAAATGTGTAAACTCTCAAACCTGATAAAATGAAAGTAATAGAAAGGTTGGGGAGCACACATGGGATTATGGACAAAAGAGCAGCTTAGGGCCTTCATTAAGGAGAACAAGCTGGTGACCGCACAGGACGCGCAGAATGCTTTGAAAGACTTATTTGCCGAGACGCTGCAAGAGATGCTGGAGGCCGAGATGGAAACGCATCTGGGCTATGAGAAGCATGACGTGAAGAACAAACAGACGACCAACAGCCGCAACGGAAAGAGCAAGAAGAAGATCACCAGCGAATACGGCGATCAGGAGATTGCCGTGCCCAGGGATCGTCTGGGCGAGTTCGAGCCGCTCGTGGTAAAGAAGCATCAATCCAACGTCACCGGCATCGAAGATCAGATTATCGCCTTATACGCCAAAGGCGTGAGCACGCGGGAAATCCAAGATCACCTGCAGAATCTGTACGGTATCGACGTTTCGCCGACGATGATCTCGAACGTCACGAACAAAATCGTTCCGCTCATCAAGGAATGGCAGAACCGTCCGCTGCAAAGCGTGTATGCCGTCGTCTTCCTTGACGCCATTCACTTTAAGGTCAAGCAAGACGGCGCTATTGTGAACAAGGCCGCCTACATGGTCATCGGCATCGATCTGGATGGTAACAAGGATGTGCTGGGCATGTGGATCGGCGAGAACGAATCGGCCAAGTTCTGGCTCAGCGTCCTAAACGACCTAAAGAATCGCGGCGTACAGGATATTCTCATCACCTGTGTCGATAATCTTACCGGTTTCTCTCAGGCCATTGCCGCCTGCTATCCGAAGACGGAGATTCAAAAGTGTATCATTCACCAAATCCGCAACTCGACTCGCTATGTGTCCTATAAGGATCTGAAGAAGGTAACAGCTGATCTGAAGCCGATCTACAAAGCGGCGACGGAGGAGATGGCGCTTGTGGAGCTGGATCGTTTCGAGGAAACATGGGGCGCTAAATATCCGCTCATCATCCGTTCGTGGCGCAGCAACTGGGACGAGCTCGCTACCTTCTTCAAGTACCCTCCCGAACTGCGCAAGCTCATCTACACCACCAATATGATTGAGAGCTATCATCGTCAGCTTCGCAAGGTAACGAAGGGAAAGAGCATTTTCCCCAGCGACGAGGCTCTTCTGAAGATGCTTTATCTTGTAACCATGGATGTCACCCGTAAATGGACGGGGCGCGTCCAAAATTGGGGACAGATGCTGCTGCAGCTATCCGTTTTCTTTTCGGATCGAATCGGGCAGCACTTGCCGTAAGGGGCCAATCTCCCCTAGGGGAGATTCCTTTATACATGAGTTTACACAAAATTATTGACAGACCCCTTACTTCCTTGCCTTTCAAAATAGCCAGCACTTCATGTAAAGCGGCTTCCTTTTCCTCGGCAACAGGTAGTATAAAAGGTTCATCAAACTCAAAAAGCAATTTGGGCTCAACATCTAATGCAACAGCAATTTTGCCGATGTTCTCTAATGATAGATTACGTTCCCCTCGCTCGACACCACCTATATATGAAAAATGAAAGCCACACATTTCCCCAAGTTGGTCTTGCGACAATCCTTTCGACTTGCGGTAATCTCTAATCCTTGAACCTACAAGTTTCAGAATATCCTGCATTGGCATACACCTCTATGATTGAGTGTAGACAACAGCAGGCATTGCAGTAAGAAGTAGTATAGTATCAAAATCTTTAATACTATTAGTATCACAATCGTGTATAATTTTGGATAGCCACAATTTGTCGAAAAAGGAGAGCCACATATGCAAGGAAATCGTACAAGTCAGGGACAAAGAACTACATCACCCGTTAGGAGTAGTGTTCCGCAGCAGAAGCCACCAGTACAAGCGGCAGCTAAACCAACAGCAGGTAAAGAAGCAAGCACATCGGGAACAAAAAGTAGTCGTTCAAATACAACCAAGCCACAGGGGAACAAATTCTTGCAAGGCTGCTTAGGTTGTTTTGGGATTCTGGTTGTATTAGCGATTGTCGCTTTCTTTGTATTTGCATTGATAGGTGATGACGAGTCGGGGCTAAGCAATCAAACGGTAAACGCACCTTCCCAAACAAACAAAGCCACTCAAACAACAGGAGTAGACGGGCAGGTACGGTCTGCCATTACAACGGCAATAGGTGCAAAGACTAATACAGGGGTTGCAAGGATAATTGATTTACAGGTTAACGATCATGCCGGTACGCAAAAAGATGGGGATAAGATTGTAATTACAAGGCTACAAGCAAACGACAATCTTAGCAATAATATGATTAAGGGCGGAATGCAATTAGAATCAATAAAGGTATTCAAAGAACTTTTCAAAGTAGCTGATGTTGAAGAAGTGGCGATTACGTGGGAGTTTCCTATGACAGATAAATACGGAAATACTTCATCCAGTCCCGTAATGAAAATAAAATTGAACAGGGCAACAGCAACTAAAATAAACTGGGATAGCTTTGATAAGAAAAATTTCGAAAGCGTAGCGAACTCATATTGGGAGCATCCTTCTATTCGTAGTAATTAAAATCTTCGGTTTACATCATCATCATTGGACTGTAAACTATAAGTATAAACTTCCAAACCTTTCAAACTTCCAAGCCTTTTTCCCTTGCGGAATGGGCTTTTTTTATTTTCAAAATGAGAGGAAGCGAAGCAAAGCAAAATGGCTAAAAGTGTAGCGCAACAAATTGAAGGACGGATTAAACAAGAAGAAAGGAAACTGCAAGAGATTGAACAACTAATAGAATCGTATTGGGATAAGGTTAGAGAACTACGCAATATGATTTATACCTTACAACAGGGGGAACCGCACCCTGATAATCCTGTTAAAATCGCCGATCTTCAAAGGCAGGTACAGTATTACGAATCTTTAGCTGAACAAGTATCAGTAACTGAACGACATAACCAACTTTATAAACTTGGCATATTGAAAGAAAATGCTGTCAGATTACGGTACCTTTTACAGCACAATAAAACCATTTTAGTAACGAAACGCCAAGAGGTTCAGGTTGCTAAGTTACGGGCGGCTAAAATGGTTGAAGATGCAGAACAGACTGTACTAGATACACAGTGCATGATTGATATACAGGAGAAAGAGTTGCTAATTCTCGAAGGAGGGGAATAAGGTTGAACAATGAACTAAACCAAGCGGCTCTCGAAGCCCGTAGACAATACAACCGTGAATACGCAAGGAAGTGGCGGCAGCGTCCTGGCAATAAAGATAAGCAGAAGGAGTACGAGCGTAAGCGCTGGGAGCGGCTATCGTTAAAGTAGCCAGAGACTTACGAGGATGTGGCAGACGCCTATTTGATTAAATATATAGGGAAAACCCCCACCCACACTACAAAATCGAAAAATAAGGGGATTAGACTATGAGAGAAATAACAGAAGAAGCATTAATGTACGATGAGAACGACCATTTAGCGGCAATAGATTTACTAAGTTGCTATATTGATTTTATACAAGGTAAAGGTTTAACCCAGCAGTAGAAAGAGATCATAACGTCGGGAAATTGTTGATTGCTATTATTGATCAATACGAAGAAAACGTCGTAGGCAAGGAAAGATCCCAACGCAGTTTGTTGAATATTTGAGCCTTTTTGACCGAGGTGAATTAAGTCAAATACCAATTATCTTCATCTGGTTAACAACCAGCTTAGATTTTCAGAAAATGCTGGTTGATGCAACTTCGCGTAATAGAAGAATTTTACTACATGATAGCTTTATTATTACTGGTCCTGATAAGCATGAATGGCCAAAAATTATAGATGAAACATTTAGTTTCCATAATAGTGACAAGTCGCTGGCTGATTTTGAGATTATTGAAGAAGATGTAAAGGGAATTAGCATAGATTACCATACCATTGGGAGTGCTATGGAGGCAGTGGGGGTGCGTCTCGCTGATAATCTAATTGATATTCACAATCTATCGGAATACCAAGTAATACTAATGTGGCCAGTTTCGGATGCTCTACGAACCCAGCGCGTTTTGCAATTCTCTAAAGCCCGTGAAGGTTACAAACTTAATTGGGAAGCCTGGCATAGAGAGCTAAATGCCGAGGATCGCGGTTTAAACCCGTAACTTTAGAGTCTTACACCCTTATTCACACGATTGCGTAATTTCTCATTGATTTACGTCGTTGTCGCTCGTTGTCGCCCTTGACATGGAGCCTCCAGCGGGCATGATTTTTCGCGATAGGGCGATGCGGATAACACATGCATCGCGAGGCTAACAAGCCTATCATGCCCGCCCCTCCATGTAAAGGGCTTTATCCATCATACCTTAATCACAAGCGGTTTTACGGCTTGCTGATGCATAGCTTGATGAAATTCCTGCGGGGATAGATCATACAAACTTCCATGGATCCGCCGCTGATTATAAAACAAGAGATAGTCAGATACGATACGGTATGCATCCTGATAACTCTCAAATTCATGCCTGGAGAGACACTCTTGTTCTAAAATGGCATGAAATGCTTCGATATGCGCATTTTTATTCGGCGTTTTCGGAGGAATACGTTCATGTTCTACACAATACTCCAGGCATGCTTCTTCAAAAGCATGGCTGATAAATTGCGGGCCGTTATCGGTACGAACCACGGGCAGCTGATCTTTCTCAAAGAGCCGCCGTTTCCATAACGCTCTCTGCAGGATTTGCGCAGCATGCTTCCCTTCACAAGAGAGGCCCATGTGGTAGTCGATAATCGATCGGTCGTAGACGTCAATCAGGCTGAGCAAGAAAAAGAAACGCTGCTCTGCTGCAATATAGCCGTATTTCACGTCCATCTCCCAAAGCTGATTCGAAGCGCAAATCTCACGGTTGTTCGCCAGCTTTCGGGGATATTGGATTCGCTTCCGGCGTTGTGGCTGCAGGATGCCCAGTTCCTGACACAGCCGGTATACTTTTTTCTTGTTAATGATCAGCCCATACTGTCGTTTCAGGCATACGGTTAATTTACGGTAACCGTAAGTCGCTTCTTCCCCGGCAATAAGCTCCATCAGCCATTCCTTGATCTGCTCATCGCTGACGGGACGCCGCTTATGATCCAAGGAAAAGCCGGGAATCGGCCGTCCGCCGTTATACACTCGCTCTTGCTTGAAGTGTTTCTTCCGGTAATAGTACGTCGCTTCACTGACGCCGACGATTCGCAGCACCACTGCAGCTTTATAACCCCGCGCAATCCATTTGTCGGCGATCTCTATTTTGTCCGATAGGCGGGGTTCACCTTTTTTACGAGATCACGAAGAATCGCAATCTCCAAATCCTTCTCGCCCAACAGCTTTTTCAATTTGTCGTTTTCCTGCTCTAACGCTTGAAACTCTTTGGATGATGGAGTGTAGGCTGCAACTTTTTTGGATTCTGGTGATGCGTTTTTCCAGCCTGTCTGCTTCGATTGACGAATCCAACGAGCGAGCATTTTCCCGTCTATTCCATGTCGTCTTGCAACTTGACTTGCATTGCCTGCTTCTAAGGCTTCTTGGATGAGCTGTTGTTTAAATTCAATGCTGTAACTCTTGCGCTGCATCTTTGATCCCTCCACTTTTGTTAATTCATATTGTAGTGGATAAGGAGAAAAGACTCAAAGGTAAATATGGGGCTTTAGAGATCGGGCCCAACTACCATTGAAGGAATTGAATCGCACGCGTCTTTATTTTGACGTAAGGATAATACCTATCCGGGCTGCAGACCTTCGTAGGCTCTGTAATGACTTAGATAATCCAGAGGGTACTTATGGTGACTCTTATGTTGGAAGGTTTATGAGAACTCATTTTTACCAAGTTGTAGCTGATAAGTGGGATGAATATGAGTATACTCCTCTAAAGGAGAGAGAGTCCAAACGGGCTGAAGAAGCAAGGGTTTGGTATGAAAGTGTTACAACTAAGCCAACCCAGCTTGGGAGAAGGATAGCAAGAGTGTTTAGAACAAGCGGACTTGAGGCTACTTATGAAGAAACCTTAACTTCTGGGTATAGTTCAGTACGGGCTGATATTTTCATAAAGCGCCCAGGTTCTCAAAAGCCGAAGGTAATAATTGAAATAAAGGCTTTTTCAACAGAAGCAACCATGCCGTCTTCAATAAAGGACGCAATAAAAGTTACATTGAGAAGACATGCGCAATTTGCTGGTTTCTTGCAAAGACAATAATAAAAGGGCACCTTCAATGGCCTTCAATGGGTGCCCTTTTATTGACTATAAAGATTTTAGAAACAGTACCCAAAAACTTGCCGTTAAAGATAGAGCGGTGAACCGTATCATAAGTAACGGCAAGTTTTTTCCTGCTTTTCTTTAGCTTCAGGTCAGGATATCTCTCAATTGAATGACGGTAGGAATCATCGATCTGATTAGAATGTTCTTTATACGATTAATAAAATGAAATGAGACATTACTTGACAGCTTCAAAGTGGTATATTATAGTCGGACAAGCTAATAATAAAATGGCATATACTTCAAGGTCTTGAGGAGATTGAAAAGGAGTAACGGTACAATCAAAGCCGTGAACACGGGGAAATCCTAGGCTCTATTGAACTTAGGTTGTAAGCGACAACTTTGTCATCACCATTCTTACATAGAGAGGAGAAGTGCTGTTGGATTCACTTTGGTTGGAATATGCATGGGCATTACTGATTCTTATTGGATTGGAAGGTTTGCTATCGGCGGATAATGCCCTTGTTCTGGCGGTTATCGCGAAGCATTTACCGGAGGACCAGAAGAAGAAAGCCATCAATTATGGGATCATTATGGCTTTTGTTTTTCGCTTCGCCGCTCTGTTTGCGATATCGTTTATTGCGAACGTCTGGCAAATACAGGCGATTGGAGCAGCTTATCTTCTATACCTTGGGTTAAAGCACATAATCAAAGCGCGTTTCGGCAAGGAAAACGAGAACATCCGCGAGGACATAAAAAAAGATGCTACAGGAAAAGGCTTCTGGCCAACCGTAGGAAAAATTGCTCTTGCGGATCTCGCCTTTGCGATTGATTCCATTCTTGCTGCAGTAGCTCTAGCACTCGGTCTCCCGGACTCACCGCTTCGTGACTTCGGCGGTATGGACGGAGGACAATTCATCGTTGTTGTGCTTGGTGGAATCGCTGGGCTCGTCCTAATCAAATTCGCGGCTAATTGGTTTGTAAAGCTGCTTGCTCAGCGGCCAGCACTGGAGACCACGGCTTACGCGATCGTGGCATGGGTCGGTGTGAAGCTCGCTGTGATTACCCTGGCCCATGAAGATATTGGTGTGTTAGGTCATCATTTCCCGCATAGCACAGGCTGGACCCTTATCTTCTATGGTGTGTTGGTTGCGATCGCCCTTCTCGGTTGGTTTGCGCCTGCGAAAAAACATTCACAGGCTGATCAGCTCTAGGTTCAACATCCAGACAGTCCTTCATAGCTGACAAGTGGCCATCCCCTAAGGACAGCCCCATTTTGCATTTTGATTTTAGCTGCTGCTACTAAGGAGTAATTAACGACGTTTAAGGCGTTCAGGTGAACCATCCATTGTAGGATGGCCCTAAAACTTGCCGTTAAAGACAGCGCGGTGAACCGTACCATAAATGAGGCGAAACTTTGGATTTCTTTGGCTAGTGCGATTAGCCCACTTTAGATACTCTAAAGCAAAATGGAGACGGGCGGAGTAAGCCTTCCGTCTCCATTCTTATTTCCAACTCCCTAATTTTTATGGATCTAGCGAGATAGCGTTGATATCCTCCTATACTACCGCTCCTTTTAGCCTAGAAATAGGCATAAATCGGTACTTTAGACCCGCATATAAATTTGGAAAACTCATCTATAATTAAGGAAACTTTTTTCGATATTAATCGATATTTTCTCAGAAAAGGTGAGTTGTCTATGTTTTCTCCTTTCCAAAAGAAGAAGAATGGCCTTGAGGAGCAACAATCGCGAGGGGATCGCGGCATAAGGAGGGACTTGGAAGAACCACAGGAGGAAGTGTCGGTAAATTCAGCTAAATCCGAGGCGAGTGAAGAGCCTTCAGGCTCTATTATGATAAATAAGGCCCATATGGACAAAAGGTCGCTCGATCTGGTATTCGCCGTAGAGCAGATGATTAAGGCCAAGCAGCATGTCGAAATGAGCCACAACGATTTGCAGGATCGGCTAAGCCATTCGAACGGACAAATTGATCGATTGAACAGGGACTTGAAGAACCTGGGCAAGGTCATCGAGGAGCGTGAGAAGAGCATCCAGGAGCTGGAGCAGAGACTGACCGATAAGAATCTGAAGGTCGACCAGATGATGGAAGACTACCGAGAGCTCCATTCCACCTTGTCTGGTGAGATCGAGGAGCTTAAAAGCGTGATTGAGCTCGAACGCCAGAACTATGCGGGCTTGCTTCAGAAGCACAACGAGACGACTGCCGATAAGAACAAGAGAATCAGCGAGCTTGAAGAGAAGAACGGGAGGCTTGAAGCCGAGCTCTCCCAAATGAAACAGAAATTCGATGCCCTTCGTCAGGAGAAGACGCATCTCCTTAATATTGTAAATGACTTTACTAACCGGCTAACGTCTCCATTTGCACCGAATGCAGGCCCGATTGATGGAGCTTCAACCGATTAAGGTCATGTCGGGATTGAAAGAGAAGGACGAAGATGGGTATGGAGACATACAGTACACAGGTGATGGAGCTGCTGTCGCTTGGGAAGACCTCCGATGGTGTAAACCAAATCAAGGTCGTCGTTACCCAAGAGGACAGGCAAGCTACATACGTGATCGATATAGACGAGTTTACGTTTCTTGGGCTTGAAGCGTTGAGGCCATTGAATGGAGACAGGATTCGACTCTCTCCCTACTCCAAGTGGGATCCTTACCGAAATACCTTTTATAGTGCCATAATCAGAACCACAGGCGTCTCCCGGGATACGCTGTATTTTCCATGCAGCGAAGAATACATAAGTCAGATAAAGCGGATCAGGCAAACAGACCTTCCGCCCGTTCCGATGGACGAGGGAGGGCAGGATGGCGGGGTAGAGAAATTCGCTCAGCGCCGATCCCAATTCCTACGCCGATTCTCTGCACGCGTGCCGAGGATAGCGAATCTACTCCCGGTTATGCTCGGCTTGCTGGCTTTTCTATCTATCGCTTCCGGGGGCAAGGACGATTCCGTACGTATACTTAGCGAGCAAATCGGCGTAGCGAAGGCAGTGGTAACAACGGATGATTCGAATGCACCGATTGTTCCCGCATCCATTAGTGATATGCACAAGGGCGATATCTCACATGCGGCTGTCGTGGCAGACCAAACAGCCCTAACACAAGCCTCGATTCAGCCCAACGTCAATCAGGCGCAGATAGACTTTGAAGTCATCGACATCGATGAAGAGAAGAAGTTCTTCGGGTTGCCGGAGAAATACGTCGCCTTAACCTTCGATGATGGGCCCTCCCCGTTCACGAAGAATATCGTGGACATTCTGACGGAGCACAAGGTGGCGGCGACATTTCTATTCGTAGGGAAGAATGCGGAACGCAATCCGGATGCCGTTACCTATACGAGCGAGCATGGAATGTCGATCGGGAATCATTCCTGGGATCACAGTGTACTTACGAAAGCCGCCCCTCAGGATCAGAGTGAAAATTTGTCGAAGACAAGCAGCGTTGTCGAATCCCTAACGCATACTGCCGTTACTTTGTTCCGCCCCCCATACGGTGCGGTTAACGATGAACTTGTCTCCGCGGCCAAGAAGCAGAATATGAAGATCCTCCTGTGGAATCGAGATCCGGAGGACTGGAATGCGAAGAAGCCAGAGGACATCATTCGATACTTCCATCAGGTCGAAGCTGCTGGGGGCGTATATGTGCTGCATGAAGACAAGAACACGGTGGAGGCACTTCCAGATATTATAAAATACTTAAAAGGAAAGAACTTAACGTTCGTTGCCTTCAAATAAAATATACCAAAGTGATAGATAGTACAGATTCTCAGCAGTAGGTGTGTTCTCTAGAAGGGGTAGCTCCCCATTTGCATATGCTGTTGCCTGCTTAGCAACGACGTAAAAGGCACCCATTTGGGTGCTTTTTGATTTCGTTCTATAGATGATATGGTGAACCGTATCATAAGTAAGCACAAAGTCTTCTTTGTTGAATTTTGTCTGATTGGTTAATTATTATCTTGGAAATTAACTGATGTAAGATAGTTTTTTGACCTCATGTACTTGACCGAAATGGATGATTCTAGAGCAAGCATGATCTATACAGAAATTAATGTAAGCGAAGCTGTTGAAAATGTCATTTTAACGATGGAAGCCGTTATCTTTGAGAAACATATTTCACTTGGCTATGAAATTGAACCTGATTTGACTGCACGCGGCAACAGCGAGCAAATCAAACAAGTGGTCATGATCCTCTTGGAGAATGCTATTAAATACACGAATCCTAAGGGTTCAATAAACATTACTCTCAAGAAGCAGCTTATCGATATTCTTTTTTCGGTTGCCAATACCGGTGAAGGCATCTCATCAGAGCATCTGGAAAAGATCTTTGATCGGTTCTATCGTATGGATCAATCCAGGGTACGTAAGTATGGAGTTAGCTATTGCCAAAGCCATCATTGATCAACACAATGGCAAAATTTACGCCAAAAGCGTGATCAATGAAAATACCACGTTTACGTTTAACTTCCTTTGGTGTCGGCCGTCCCCCAAAAAGGGGTTCTTCTCCTGATACCGCCTGCAAACGCAAAAAGACGCTGACCTCACGCGGTCAGCGTCCTTTCGTTTAGGAGGCGAGGGGATTCCCGCCATTTGCTTATTCCTTTGCCTCGCTTCGGGCAAGCTCCTTACGTACGATTGGTGCGACCCTGGTGCCGAGCAGTTCGATGGCACGCAGGACTTCACGGTGCGGCATCGTACCGACATTCACATGTAGAAAGAAACGGGTAACCCCCAGGTTTTTGCGCAGTAGAATAATCTTTTCCGCCACATATTCGGGATCACCCACGTAGAGGGCGCCCCGAAGGCTGCGTGCGGCATCATAAGTTGCCCGGCTGTAATGCTGGCCCCAACCCCGCTCACGCCCGATAACGTTCATTTGGGCTTGTGTGGGAGGGAAGAATAAATCGGCAGCCTGCTCGGTTGTTTCCCCGACAAATCCGTGGGAATGAGTCGCAATCGGCAGTTTGGCAGGATCGTGCCCGGACTTCGCGGCAGCCTTCTTATAGAGGTCGACTAACGGCGCGAAACTCTCGGGCATTCCCCCGATGATGGCGAATGCGATCGGAAGACCCAGCATTCCTGCCCGAACAGCAGACTGTGGATTCCCGCCGCTTGCGATCCAAACGGGCAGCGGGTTCTGCACGGACCGGGGATAGACACCAAAGTTATGGATAGCGGGACGATGACCGCCGCGCCAAGACACCTTCTCCGAGGAGCGGATCGCTAGCAGCAGCTCCAGCTTTTCTTCGAACAATTCGTCATAATCATCCAGGCTGTATCCGAACAGCGGAAAGGATTCAATGAACGAACCCCGGCCCGCCATAATTTCGGCCCGGCCGTTGGAAATGCCGTCAAGGGTGGAGAAAGCTTGATACACGCGTACCGGGTCGTCCGAGGACAGCACGGTAACAGCGCTCGTAAGCTTTATCCGCTTGGTCATGGCAGCCGCTGCCGCCAATACAACAGCGGGCGCGGCACCTGCGTAATCGGGTCGATGATGCTCCCCAATTCCATAGACATCCAGTCCGACCTGATCGGCCAGTACGATCTCCTCAACCGCATTGCGTAGCCGCTCGGCATGGCTGATGACCTCTCCTGTCACCGGGTCAGGTGTAGTCTCCAAAAATGTACTGATTCCTATTTCCATGTTGATCGCCGAATCGGCCATGTTGATTCGCCTCCTTTATTACCTATAGTTTACTCATTTATTTATGGCTTCTCAAATTTAATAAGTTGCTATCGGGAATGTTGGGGAAAGGAAGCCCAATGCTTAATTAACCCCTTGCATACGTTCCAATCTTGTCGATAATTCCCTCTAATTCCAATTATGATTATATCTCAGCTCTTACTCATTCATCGGTTCCCATCCATAGTATCTCGTCGTTTCATCATCTCTTTCGGGCATGCCGGGGAGGATAAGTCCTCCATCAACACGCAAGCTTACCCCTGTTATGTAAGAAGCCGCGTCGGATGCAAGCCACAGCACTGCTTCCCCGATATCCTCAGGTTTACCCGTACGGCGAAGTGGAATCTTTTTCCCCAGTTTATCGTAAAATTCACGGTTCTCTTTCTCGATTTCGGTTGCTCCTGGCGCAATGTTATTTATCCGAATGCCGTGGATGGCCATCTCTAGCGCTGCAGATTCGCTGGCTCTCGTAAGTGCGGCTTTCATGCCGCCGTAAATGGAATCATGTGGATAAGCCCGTTCCGCACGGGTAGATGTAATATTAATCATGCTTCCTCGAATACCCTTATCGAGCATATGAAGGCCGATGGCTTTCATCAAAAGCACAGGGGCTATAAAATCTATATGAATAAACTTAATCATTTCGTCGGTTTTTATTTCCGTTAGCCTGCCGCCAAAACCGGCTCCCGCGTTGTTTACGAGCAAATCAACCTCTCCCAAAACGCTGATCGCTTCCTTCGCGTAATCTTTGACGAAGTTTGGTTCGGAGAGATCGCCCCGAATGCTATGAAGCTTCCGACCATACACGCCTTCGATTTCGTCGGCCAAATTTCGGATCCCCTCCGTATTGGAACAATACACGGTAGAGATGTCATATCCGTTTTTAGCCAGAACCAAAGCGATCCCATGGCCGATGCCGCTGCTCGCCCCGGTAACTATGGCAGTTTTGCGGATCACTTTCTTCTCTTCGTGCGAATTGGATTCACCATTCACGTTGATCACGATTAATATCATTCTCCTTCATTCAGCCGAGTAATCGTAAACGTTTGTCCTTATGCGACGACAAAAAAACCCCCTAAGGTCAACAAGTGTCGGAAGTCCATGCAATCATGAACGCTTCTTTGCACTGTCTGCCATAAGGGGATGTTCTAGCTAAGGGAACTGCTTGTTATAGGCTTGGATAAAGGCGTTTCTACCGCTTCTTAAGCCTCTTCTTCTTGTAAGGTTTTGATCTGGATCATAACGGCATGCGGATCGGATAACACCTTGACTCCGTCCCGGAAAATAAGATCGGATACGAGAAGCTGGTCGCCGATTGCAAGGCCGCTTATATCGACTTCCATGGCACTCGGCAATTGATCGGGCATACAGCGCACCTCAACTTCGTACATTTCGACCTGCAGAACCCCTCCGGCTTTCACGCCGACGGCCTCTCCGGCAAAGTGAATCGTCACCTTGCTGTCCATGCTTTCACTCATGTTCACATGATGAAAGTCGATATGAATCAGCTTGCCCGTCAACGTATCCCGTTGAATGCTTTGGATAAGGACCGGCACGACACCCGCTTCGGATGTTACAGCTTGCAGAATAGCGCGCGGATTTTTCCTGAGCACATCCAACACTTCTTTTTCATTCACTTCTACCGATATAGTATCTTTGCCCATCCCATATAGTACAGCCGGAATGAGTCCCTGCTTTCTGCTTTGCTTCATTTGGGACTTGAATACACTCGTACGTTCGCTTAACTGAATGGATTTGCTCATAGTTTTGTTCCCGCTCTCTTTTGACCATAAATTCTTGTCAAAAAAAGCATATCATGACCGGACAATCTTGTCAAACATTCATCATTTCTTATTCATATTCAATAAAAGGATCTGGAATTTCAATTCGATAGGCTTCAGCGTCGCTGACGCCGACGGAAAGTATCGCCCGGCCATTGCCTAATCGTATGAGCCCGCCGCTGAATATAACGTCCTCAAGATCAGGACGTTTCCCGGGCCCCCTTGGAAAATCGTCTCTTACCGCTATAATTTTCATCGGCGTTTTCTCGCAGGTTTCGGGATTTATTGAAAAAACCATGGAATAGTAATGCTTGTTTCGCTCACTATCGAAACAAGCGATATGACCCAGAACGCCAACATGGCCATTCTTGAGCAAATGCGCCTCGCTCGCGCCTCCCCATTCTTCAGGAACGAATTGATCTTGAAGAATTTCCGCATCAAGGAAGGTTTGTTCATTAAGCTCCTCAAGTGAAGGAATAATCGTAAAACCGATCTGTCCTCTTCCGCCCCTGTCCCCTTGCGGCCTTGTGAATATACCGATCTGACCACTTTGAAGCTCTATCAAACGAATATCCTTCATCGTACCAGGTCCGGACGAAAAATGGCATAACGAATCGATATGCAATCCACGGTAAAACTGGGTAACCCAAGAAACGATTTTATCCGGATTATCGGCACTGGTAATGATTTCTACGCCGCCGAAAATCAATTCCCCCTTGATGAAGGTAATGCAGGGATCCTGTAAATTATAGGTGTGCGTATGCACCCTTGGCTTCCAAACCTGGTTTGTGCAAGTAAAAAAGAAGACTTGAGAGAACTCGCTGTTTCGTTCCTCAACTCTTCCTACGATAACTTCCTCCCCGTCATAGCGAAACGGGGCCGTTATATTGTATACATCCCGGTTCCCGACTCCCGAGAATACTAACTTCTCCACCTTCGTTTCCCGGGGAGCTGCGTGAAATTTATCCAGCAGTTGCTTGCATGTTTCAATTACGGGTTGTTTTTCTCTCATTACTTTCCCCCTGGTAGCCATCCGATTCATCTATCGCGCAATCCCTATATCCGTCATCTTCCATTACAATGAGCTGAGCTGGCTGGATATTAAAGTATATGCAAAGCTTCAGCAGTAAGTCTCGAGGATATTGAACCATCTCATCCTTGTACATTCTGCGAATGGAATCAAAGTGATAATCAACATCTTTGGCGAGCTTGCGAATCGATAGTTTGGGATCATATTGTTTCATAACTTCCTTTAAATTACTGCGTATGACCGGCATACACGCACCTCCTACACCAATATATATCGACCATAAAGGAAAATCAATAAATTTGACAAGAAAAAATGGTCATGTTATGCTTTGGCAATAAAAACAGTAAATGGAAAAAGTCAATAAATTTGAATATCCGCCGTTATATTTGGAAATAAAGATATCTTTATTTTCTTTTTTTTTCTACAGTGGAATAACCATACAACAGAGTTTTTCGACCTCTGTTTGTCGAAGTAATGGGGTATCATTTCTCAATGAACAGGAGGCTCTTTATGCGTCCTAAAAATTGAATCGTTCCTGAAAAAACCATATACTTTCGTCCCGAAATGTCGAACTGCCCGCACTGTGAATCAAAACTTGTGCGAGCACATGCTGTATGGAAAAAGAAAATTTCGACGTTACAAGGAGTTATTTTCGCATGGAGTATGGCGTACCGCTGTCCTAGCAGAAGTGCCCTCATCCCGGTGCGCTTTACAGGTCTGCTGAAGCAGAAAAACTCTGTATGAAATTTACGACCTACGGATTCGACGTGCTCTGTCTTGTAGGTGAGCTGCGCTTTAAGCATCACATGACTCGTCAAGAGATTGCTGATGAACTGAATGGCCGCGGCGTAAAGACAACCGACCGCAACGCTCAAATGCTTTACGAGCGGTACCTCGCTCTTCTTGGCGCAAGTATTGATCAGCATGTCAGCGAAGTTCTGAAAGTCGTAGCTGAGCAAAACGGCGGTCTGATGCTTTCCATGGACGGCGTTCAACCAGAGAAAGGAAACGAAACACTGTATGTCATTCGTGAAGTGTTCAGCGGCACGGTACTTGTCGCGAAAAACTTGAACAGCGGATCATCAGAAGAGCTTCAAAATCTCATTCGCCCCATCACTCAGCTTGGCTATCCTATCATTGGAATCGTCAGCGATGGCCAACAGTCGATTCGTCTAGCCTTTGAAAAGTTATTGCCGAATGTACCTTACCAATACTGCCAGTATCACTATTTGAAAGACATCGCCAAGCCGGTTGTGGACCTGGATCGAAAACTCAAAACTGAGATCAAGAAAAGTCTCCGCGGCATTCGGGAGATCGAGCGTAGGGTAGAAGCCCAATCTTCAGAAGAGAGCGAAGTAGCTCGGGGTTACATCGCAGCTGCGAGATCCCTGCTATTAGAAGACGGCAATCCGCCACTGGATCTGCCCGGCATGCGAATTTACCAAAATGCGAAAGCGATTCAGGCGTCACTTGAACAATGCCTGAGTAAAAAAGGGGCCTTCGATTCTTCAATCCATCGTCAGAATATTTAGCAAATTAGATTCATTTGAATCTCATTACTACGATACATGCCGGTGGATGGAACCTATTCGCCGCATCGTTAAAGCACTAGAACCGTCTGAACACAAAACTAGTCACACCGTCCGTGAGGAAATGACTCAAATCCTTATCTGGATGCGAAGCATTTATGATCGGGATACCGACTTGCCCATGTTGAAGAACGTAGAGAGCTACACAAAAGGCTTTTGGAAAGGCTTATTCTCTTGCTACGATCATTCGCATTTACCACGAACAAACAATGACCATGAACGTTTTTTCCGGCAGACGAAGACGCGTCATCGTCGGATGACAGGTCGTCGTAGCTGGAATGAATACATACTTCGAAATGGCGAATATGTTGTGCTTGTCGACGATGCACTGCGACAGAAAGACTTGTCTGACAGACTAAGTCTTGTTTCTTATGAGAATTACAAACAACAAAAACAGCATTGGAATAACCGACTAAAAGAAAGCGTCCTTCGCCGAAGGTTCAGAAAAAATCCACTGGCTTACCTACAAGAAAATAAACACAGTGTGTTGGTTATTCCGCTGTAGTTTTTTTTCCCAAAAACTTTGCATTTTAAAGGAGGCTCTCACATTTATGGTCGATACCAACAGCAATCGGAATATCGTTTTTCTAGGTACCAGCCTGCCGAGAGAATGCGGCATTGCTACATTTACGCAGGATTTATTGGACGAATTTACACAGATTAAAGGTTTTGATAAACCTCGTATTATAGCAGTCAACAATAACGAGTCTTACAGCTATAAAGAACAAGTCATGATGCAAATCGATCAACACGAATTGTCGGATTATAACGAAGCGGTCGATCATCTTAATCTCACGGATGTTGATCTTCTTGTCATTCAGCATGAATTCGGCATTTATGGCGGAGAGAGCGGGGAATATCTGATCCCTTTCGTTGAAAGACTGCGCATTCCATACATGGTGATATTCCATACCGTACTGACAAAGCCCACTACCAAACAGCGGCTTATTATGAACCGTTTGGCGGAATTAAGCGTGAAAGTCGTGACGATGGCTCAATCTACTGTGAGGGATCTGATCACGATTTATGATATCGATGCCGACAAAATAGCTTTCATACACCATGGCGTGCCTGATGTAGAAACCGAATCAAGATCAAAACTGAAAGAACAATATGGTTTTGCAGATCGTAAAATCATTTCTACCTTCGGCTTCTTGAGCCCTGGCAAAGGGATCGAATACGGCATAGAGGCTATGCGGGGAGTCGTTACCCAGCACCCTGATTCCCTCTATATCATATGGGGCAAGACGCATCCAGTAGTCAAGCAAGAAAAAGGCGAGGCGTATAGACAGAAGCTCATGGATCTTGTAAAAAAGTTTGAATTGACATATAACGTGCTTTTCGTCGACAAGCTGTTGACGCAAGAGGAAGTGATTCAATCTCTAGTCATGTCAGACGTTTATATGACCCCTTACTTAGGCAAGGATCAAGCGGTCAGTGGCACACTGGCTTACGGCGTCGGGTATGGACGGGTCATCGTTTCTACACCTTACCGCTATGCCGAGGAAATGCTAGCGGAAGGAAGAGGCTTGCTGGCGGATTTTCGCGACTCCTCCTCGTTGGAAGCCTGCATCCTAAAGCTCCTGGGCGACCCGGCTTTGGTGAAAGAAATGGAAGCTCATACGCTGGCACTCGGCCGGACAATGATTTGGGGCGAAATAGCCAAGTCCTACGCAGCCATCATTCAAGAAAGTATAGCGGCCCCCGATTTATTCAAAAGGAGTGTGATTTAATGAATTTACAAACCGTCTCGCCATTGAAGACTGATTATATTCGAAGGCTCACGGACGATACCGGGATCTTTCAGCATACTAAATTCGGGGTTCCCGACCGCTCCAAAGGGTATACGACAGATGATAATGCGCGGGCGTTAATCGCCGCCGTTTTATTATATGACAGCAGAAGAGAAGCGAGCGCGCTGGACCTAATCCATACTTACGCCTCTTTCATTCATTACGCCCAGAATGAGGATGGAAACTTTAGAAACTTTATGGATTATAACCGTACATTCCTTGAGGACAGAGGCTCCGAGGACTGCCAAGGACGGACCCTGTGGGCGCTGGGATTTACACTCTCCCAATCCTCTTCCGTACCGGAAAATATAAAGAACACCTGCCGTTTCATGATCAATCAGGCATTACCGCATCTACAAGCTTTGGAATCTCCCCGCGCCCAAGCTTATGCCATAATCGGACTAAGTTGCCTGCTTGAGACACCTCATGCATTGAGTTATTCGTTTCCGTTTCCGCATACGGAAGTCAGTAAGAAAACGGAGGAATTTTTGCCAAGAGTTTTCATCACCGACCTGATCGAGAATATGGCGGTCAGACTACACCATCAATATATTCGGAACAAGGGCAATGGCTGGCATTGGTTTGAGGATAGTTTGACCTATGGCAATTCGACGCTGCCCTGGGCATTGCTAAACGCTGCCCGTATCACAGGCAGAACCGACCTTAAGGAAACTGCCAGGGAGAGCCTGGATTTCTTGGTGTCCAAAACCTTCTCGCCCGAAGGCTATTTCAAGCCCGTCGGCAGCCACGGCTGGCAGCTTCGCGGCGAAGCTGCCGCCCCCTATGATGAGCAGCCCATAGAAGCCTCCGAGATGCTGCTGGCTTGTAAAGAAGCGGCGATCGCATTTGATGATTCTGCTTACTTAAAACGGGCAACCTTATGCTACGATTGGTACAAAGGCCGCAATTCATTGAACGTGCCGCTCATTGATCCACAAACCGGCGGCTGCTACGACGGCATACATTCAACCGGACTGAACCTTAATCAAGGATCGGAAAGTATTATTTCCTACTCGATTGCCCATCTGGTGATGCATCATGAATAAATTCGCCACGATACTTGCAGGCGGAGGCGGTACCCGCTTCTGGCCGCTTTCCCGACAGGAAACACCGAAGCAGCTGCTTAATATAAGCGGTAATGATATTATGTTGAACGATACGATTGAACGGTTTAAAGGAATCATCCCCCAGGAAAATACGGTAATCGTCACGAATCGTTCCCAGGCAGTATTGCTGGAGAGCATTATGCACAGCAGTGTATTGAGGGGCAATATTTTGATCGAACCCGTCGCCCGAAACACAGCGGCCAGCATTCTTTTTGCGGCGCTGTCCATAGAAAAATTTCACGGTGAGTCACTAATGGTCGTATTGCCTTCCGATCATTACATTACTGATGAAAATCAATTTCGATCGACGTTAGACGAAGCTTGTACGGTAGCCATTGAAACGGATAAAATCGTGACCATTGGCATCAAGCCAACATTTCCTTCTACAGGGTATGGCTATATTTCTTACGATAACGTACCTATCGCTATGAATCCCGTTGCGGTATATGAGGTAGCCGAATTTGTGGAAAAACCGAATTTCCAAAGGGCGCAGGATTACCTCTCCTCCGGACATTATTTATGGAACAGCGGTATCTTCATTTGGAAAACATCCGTTATTATCGAAAATTTTAAACGTTATTTGCCCAGACTTTATAAGACAATGCTTGCGAGTATTTGGGTACGGAACAAGAAGATGAAATAATTAACAGGATTTATCCGACGCTTCAAAATATATCAATTGATTACGGCATCCTCGAACGCTGTGATGAAGTAGTGGTTCTATCCGGCAATTTTGGTTGGAATGATATCGGCAGTTGGGATGCGCTCGGCGCCATATTCCCGCCGGATGAATTTGGGAACATTGTGAAAGCGAACTACATGGGCATTGATACCCGGAATTCGATCATATATGGGAACGGCAGACTGATTACGACAATAGGCATAGACGGTTTAATCATTGCCGACACCGAAGATGCCCTATTAATTTGTCCCAGAGATAAAGCGCAGTCTGTCAAAGAAATCGTCGATATGCTGAAAGAGAAAGGTATGATTGAATATATGTAACCTTCCCTTGAACGCCGCCAGTCTAATCGTCGTTGTTGAGGGGGAACAGGTACTCGTCTATTGGCAATAAACACGCGGCGGCGAATTGTATTTTGCACAACCATGGTTCAGCGTATTGAACTTCTGTCACAAAAAAAGGCACCTGCCAGGTGCCTTTTTTGTTTCGCCGTTAGAGGGGTTAAGGCGAACCGTTATCATAAATAACGGCATGTTTTCCCTCCACGGATGTCATTGCACGGTAGAAGCCAGGCTCATCGGTTATCAATCGGCATACAAGTACGACTTGACGCCATGGCCGACAAATGCTTTCCAAATGATAAGGTTATAGGGATAGGTCCAATCCATCTCATAGCCCCCAAACATCTCGTGCAGGCGGTTGCTGTTGAAGATAATGGAGCCCTTTTGATCAAAAGCGACCCCGTCCACCCATAGCATTCGGTCGTCAGACACAAAATCATGGAATGTATGGCTGGAAGGTGTATAGATGCCTACTCCCTTTCCTTCCAGCATGGTGTAGAACACATTTCCCTTATTATCCGCGTGCATCCCATCGGTGGTCGTGCGCTTGCTGCCAATGGCCCGCACGGCCTTGCGGATTTCTTCTAACGGCGTAGTAAAGTTTCTTAACAGCGAAGTATCAAGTGCATATAGATTGCGCCCTGTGACCTGGCAGTAATACAACGTGGAACGATCCGCGGATAAGGCGATGCCGTCAGCTCCGATTCGAAGAGGTTTATCCTTGAATACCGGCTTATAGTCAATTTGAAAATGAAAATCGGGAAAATCCTGTGTACTGTAATGCCGATCGAGCACCCGTCTGAGCGTTCTCGTTCTCATGTTATACACAATAATTCCGCCGTCAAGCGGGTGATCCGGCCAACCGCAACCGGAATCGGTAATATAGACAAAACCATTCTTATTGTCCACGATCACATCATTTAAAAAAGAAGTCCGGTACGGCGCAATCTCATTCGGGATGATAATGGAGTCGATCATCCGGTTGGTATTCAAATCCCAGACGATCAGCTTCTGCGACCCTTCCGGAGAAGGGGCGTAGGCGATCTTTCCTTGATCCAGCAGCCACATCCGGTTATATTCATCAATTTCATAACCTAGAACGGATTGGAGAACATGGACATTGCCCGCTTGATTCCATTCCCAACTCGGGAAAGCCTCCAAGAGTGGTTTCCCGTCTTTGATTATGATTCGATTCATGGTGGAAGGAATGCCATCAGCCCAGCGGGGCACCGAAACGTAATAATGGCCTTGCTGGTCGACCTTTACTCCGGCAGGCATCGCCTTTTTCCAATATTGATTGGTTTCAAAATCCTGTTTCATCTTTAAGTCAGGAAAGTTCCAATCCAATCGATTCCAATGGAAGATCATTTGATATTGGCCTATTGGCTGGATTTCTTTTGAAACGGGATTTTGCAGCTGGTAAAACGCTTGTCGATAAGGGGACTGCTGACGGGGATTCTGCCCATTAGGGTGCTGCATCATATATAGCCTCCCACTGTTGGTTAATCATGATCATCACCTGATCTTATAGATATATGCCTATAGCGGAAGATGGTGCGGGTTCCAGTCGAAGGGCCATGAGTGCACAGCCTTTGGCTGCAAATTGAGATGTACCTCGCGGCTTTTAGGTTGCAACTTTTGCTTTCTCTTGTTCGATTGCGGCTAAAGCTATTTTTTGTAGAGTTACATTATCCATGGGTGGATTATGCAAACCAGCTCTTACATCTCGATAGTATCTTTGCAGAGGATTATTACGGTGAAGACTTTTGATTCCAACGAGTCTCATTGCTTTATCGACAATAGTGATAGCGGAGTTTGTAACGGCATGTTTTGCGGCGCCAAGCTCGGTTGAAAGATAATCCCTCCGTGTTACATCATCGTAGGCCTCTGCAACGCTATATAAAAAATGTCTTGCTTTCATTAATTCAAGATCCATTTCACCTATTAAATGTTGGACATTAGATAGTTGACTAATCGGTCCACTTATACTATTAGGTGAATATTGATTGGCAAATTGTAAGGCATAGTCTCGTGCAGCTTGTGCAATGCCAAGATAACAAGCCGGAATGTGAAGTAGCCAGCCATTCAATTCCTTGCCTGAAGGAAGATTATTGAGTTCGACAAGCTTATTATGATTAACGACTACCTGTTCCAGGACAAGATCATGACTCCCTGTTCCTCGTAATGAAATGGTATCCCATGTTTCCTCGATTTGGAGTCCTTCCAAGTCTTTATGCAATAAAAAATATCCGATCGTTTGTTGTTCTTCAATCCATGCAGAAACAAGAAAATAAGTTAAAACGGGGGACAATGTTGTAAAAATCTTACGTCCTGAAATAATCCAATGCTCCCCTTTTTTTACAGCCTTTGTTTCGGGGCGTCCACCTCTAGTCGGGCTGCCTGTTTGAGCCTCACTAGCCGCACGGTTGATTAAAGCTCCCTTAACAACTTCCTCAGCTATAAAATCCAGGTCGCTAGTAGTCCAATGCTTTTTCTCGAATATCTCCCCTACAACAGATAGGTGCCAGCCAATTGAAAGGGCTGTCGAAGCATCAAAGCTAGCGAGTGTTTCTTGGAGGAGTACCATATCATATATTTTTAAACCTTCACCACCGTACGTCTTTGAAAGCGTGGATCTGGTATACCCCATATCAATTAACTCGAGAACGTTTTCTGTTGGGAAAATGGCCAATTCATCGATTCGATCAGCCTTATTCTTAAATACGGTTTGCTTCTCGTTTAGTCTTCGTAACCATTCTTTTTGGGTTTCATTTCGTATAAATAAGTTCATCACGTTCATTCCCCCGCTTATGGGTAAAATTGAAACCGGAAATAACCAACAATACCCATATGTTTAATGTTTTAAATCATATTTCCGGCGATTAAAATTGTCAAGAATTATTGTATTCTTTTGCTGGAGACGGGTGACTTCGTTGGTGGCAACATCCATTTTTATCTAATTCCGTCTTTACTGATTGGAATTGTTATGTTAATATTTGGATGCGTTGGATGATACGCCTACTGGACGTCCAGCGGCTTGGGCGATTTTAGAAAAAACAATCATGAAATAAACCATAAAAAGGAGATTTGTATGATGAGAAATAAAAAGTTTTTAAATGTCGCAGCATTAGGTTTAGCGTTCGTAGTTCTATTATCAGGATGCGGATCAAGCGCAACTTCCGGTAAAGCAACAGACGCAGCAACCGGTTCAGCTCATGCAGATAAAGATTCAAAAGTCAGAAAAGTAAAAGTAGCCTATGATCAGGCTTCAAAACCGATCTCCTGGTTAGATGAAAAGGGAAATCCAACAGGATACGATGTAGAGGTTATGAAATTGGTGGATGAATTACTTCCGGAATACGAATTCGATTACATTGGAACGTCAAGTGATGACTTATTGTTAGGCGTTGAACAAGGGAAATACCAGGTAGGTGTAAAAAATGCTTTCTGGACAGAGGAAAGAACCAAGAAATTTATCTTTCCTAAAGAATTCTTAGGATTGAGCAGTACAGGACTTGTGTTAAAGAAAACAAATGAAAATATTAAAACTTTGTCAGCATTTGCTTCAGCTGGTTTGACTTTAGCACCTATTGCTGCTAACAATGCGCAATATACAATTATTGATGAATACAACAAGGCTAATCCAAACAATAAAGTAAAACTGCAAGCTGGAGATTCATTCACAGTAGACGTCGTTCAATGGGTAAACGAAGGTCGTGTAGACGGAGGAGTCATGATTGAGGGTCCTTTTAATAAGCAGGTAGTTGAACCCGATGGTCCCTATCATAAATTAGCAAATGATGTGGTTTACAATGAGTTCGCAGTCATCAAAACCTGGCCGTTGTTCAACAAAAAAGAACAGGAATTTGCAGATGCTTATGATGAAGCCATTAAAAAGCTGCAAAAAGAAAAGAAAACAAATGAACTTAGCGTAAAATTCTATGGCAAAGATTTGTTCGAGGTATTAGATGGCGTTAAGAGATAACAGCAATGGTTAATCGAACTAAATGTTTGAGGTCGCAGCTTGTCACTTTATTAAGGGAATGGGGTAACCTCAATAAACCTTAATATGTAAAGAGTGGCAAGTTTTTTGCGATTAAAGACCCTGAAATTATAGGGTTATTAGCTTTTTTTAAAGCAGTGAACGAGAATGGAGGCGAAATATGAGCCAATATTTCGAAGCGAAATACATACTGGAATCCATCCCCATGCTACTTCCATTTTTAAAAGTGACATTTATGGTAGCCGGTTTATCTGTACTGTTCGGAACGCTCCTGGGGTTCATCATAGCAGTGGCGAAAATGGGAAAAAACGAGATGGCCAAGAAAATCGCCTATGGCTATACAACAACATTAAGATGTACGCCCTCTATTGTTCTGCTATTCTTAACTTATTATGGTATTCCGGCAATTTCGAATAGTTTCGGCATAGATCTGAACGACGTTGATAAAATTGTATTTGTTGTGATTACCTTTTCGCTTCAATTCGCAGCGGCTATGTCTGAGGTGATCCGAACAGCGTATGAATCTATAGACAGAGGACAATATGAGGCTGCGGTAAGTGTAGGATTAAGTCCTATACAAGCTTACAGGAGAATCATTTTACCACAGGCTTTTGTAGTGGCATTACCCAACTTCGGTAACAGCTTGCTTGCGTTGATTAAAGAAGGATCTTTAGCATATACAATCGGGTTGATAGATGTCATAGGAAAAGCGAGTCTAATTATCGCAAGTAACTATAATGCCCATGCATTAGAAACTTATCTTGCATTATCTATGATTTACTGGGTCATATCGATTGCTATTGAACGGCTCTTTCTACTATTAGAAAAAGTATTTAGTAAAGGAAAACAAGTTTTAAAAACCGCATAAGGAGGCTACAGAGTGTCGGAAGGTCTAAATTATGAGTTTTTAGTGGATGCATTTTTTGTAGCATTGTCAGGGGCTCCTATAGCGTTGGTTATTACATTTGTAGCTTTACTAATTGCGGTACCGTTAGGTTTTTTGGGTGCATTAACAAGAATAAATCAAATTCCGGTTTTAAATCATGTTGCACAGATCTATGTTTCTTTTGTAAGAGGAACGCCGGTTATTGTTCAAATTTTTATTGTATACAGCAGTGTCCCTTTATTGATGTCTACGCTATTTGCCAAGTTTAATATCGAAGCTGATATTTACAAAGTAAACCCGATTTGGTACGCGTTCATTGTCTTTTCCTTATATACGACAGCAACTCTGATAGAAGTGTTTCGATCCGCATTAAGCACAGTAAGTAAGGGACAACTGGAAGCTGCGCTGTCTGTTGGATTAACAAATGTGCAGGCGTTTAGAAGAATTATTATTCCACAGGCGTTAGTTGTAGCATTACCGAATATTTGTACAGCAACGACCAATCTAATTAAAGCCACATCGTTGGGTTATGCAATGTCATTGCAAGAAATTACGTTAAAAGCCAAAGTGGCGGCCAATGTAGGGTACAACTATGTTGAGGCTTATATCGATATCTTTCTAGTATATTTAATTATATGTAGTCTTGTGGAATACGGATTTAAGTGGTATGAAAAACGTTTAATAACGTATAAAACAGCCAATGCCTGAGAATGAAGTAGGAGGCAAATAAGGTGTTAGAGATTAGAAATGTACATAAAGCATTTGGAAAAAATGAGATTTTAA
>NZ_BCPS01000023.1:0-122417 GCF_016586185.1 Paenibacillus sp. EPM92 | reverse complement strand
TAGACTTGAAAATAGAGAAGGGTGATGTTGTAGTAATACTCGGGCCAAGCGGCTCCGGTAAGACAACCTTGCTTAGATGCATCAACTTTCTTGAAAAAGCAGATCAAGGGCAGGCCACCTTCGGAGATACTGAAGTTAATCTTAAGGCAGCATCAAAAAAACAAATTCATGGAATCAGGCAAAAGATCGCTTTTGTATTTCAAAATTATAATCTGTTCAATAACAAAACAGCATTAGAAAATGTAACGGAAGGGCTTATTGTTGGAAGAAAGGTCCCCAAAAAAGAAGCAAATGAGATGGGTAAAGCAGCATTGGATAAAGTGGGCCTGTCAAAAAAATATAATGCCTATCCGAGTCAATTGTCGGGCGGACAGCAGCAAAGAGTTGGAATTGCAAGAGCAGTCGCTTTAAATCCCGACATCATTCTATTTGATGAACCCACTTCTTCACTGGATCCGGAATTAGTCGGAGAGGTGCTAACAGTCATGAAGGATATCGCCAAGGAAGGAACGACCATGTTAGTTGTTACTCATGAAATGTCTTTTGCGAAGGATGTAGCCAACAAGGTTATCTTTATGGATGGCGGAGTCATAGTAGAAGAAGGGACCCCTAAGGAAATTTTCACAAATCCGAAAGAAGAAAGAACACAACAGTTCTTAAAAAGGGTGCTGCCGGGCGATTTTACTTATTATATTTAAAGTTTGCGTGTTCCCCGTCTCGCTTAGCCGATTGCTTCGTGCCGATCATCATTAACCTATGTTAACGCATCAGAATAGAATCGGCATAAAAGCGTTCTTCATTAGCACAAAAATAAAATACACCATGATGGGCACCAACCGGAGACTGGGCGAATATTCTGCTTTTGACTATAAAAGCAATGGAGGATTCGCCATGATTCCGATGTATCCCTATTACGGCTATGAATCACGCTGCCGCCAGGTGCCGATCACTTTTCCGCCGCAGCATCAGGACGTACAGCCAGGCTTGGAGTACTTGATGAACCCGGCACCCATATCCGACAATCCCGACTACAAGGGAAGCGGCAAGTTGGCTGGGAAAATCGCCATGATTACCGGAGGCGACAGCGGCATCGGCCGCGCCGTCGCGATCGGCTTCGCCAAAGAAGGGGCGGATATGGCGATCGTTTACTTGTATGAACGCGTAGACGCCGAAGCGACCAAGCGCATGGTGGAGAGTTACGGGCGCCGCTGCCTGCTGATCGAAGGCGATTTGCGCCGGCCCGCTTTTTCCGCGGAAGCGGTAGGAAGAACATTGGAATGCTTCGGGAAGCTGGATGTGCTTATTTTGAACCAAGCGGTCCAGTTCCCCCAGGAAAGCATATTGGATATTTCCGACGAGCAGCTTGAGGATACGTACCGTACCAACATTTTTCCCCATTTCTACTTAACGAAGGCCGCGCTTCCTTATTTGAAGCCGGGAAGCACCATTATATCGACGGCATCCGTTACCGCTTATGCAGGCGCCCCTTTACTTATCGATTATTCTTCAACCAAAGGCGCGGTCGTATCGTTCACCCGTTCGCTGTCGCTTCAATTGGTCAGCAAGGGCATCCGGGTCAATGCCGTGGCACCCGGCCCGATTTGGACCCCGCTCATCGTATCCAGCTATTCGGCCGAATATGTAAAAACGTTCGGTTTGGAAACGCCCATGAAGCGCGCCGGACAGCCGTTCGAGCTTGCGCCGACCTACATTTATTTGGCATCGGACGATTCCTCCTATGTAACGGGACAGGTGCTTCACGTGAACGGCGGCGTGATGACGGAAACTTGAGCTGATAAAGGCAAGTTTGAAAGGCTTTCCGTTACGAAAGCCTTATATAATTGTATGCCATAAATTGTGTTTCGAAATGATACATTAAATTAACGAAAGACAAGAAATAAAGATTTGTGTATAATGTAACTGATGAATATTGCATCATATTGAGTGTGAAATTGCTTCGTTATAGGCGAAGCGGCATTGCTTTTTGAGAGCATGGGGGGCCGTTGATGTTTAAATTTTTGATTATCGCACCTTATAGAGGGTTGAAGGATTTATTGGAAGATATGGCGGAAGAGCTTCCGTATGAAATACATGCCGAGGTTGGCGACCTGCAGCAGGGGTTAACGATCGCCAAGGCGGCGGAGCAGCAAAAATATGACGTTATTATAAGCCGCGGGGGAACGGCTAAGCTGATTCGTCAGCATGTACGCATCCCTGTCATTGAAATTGCCGTCAACGGTTATGATATTTTGCGCTCGTTGACTTTTCTTAAGGAATATCCCGGTAAGGTCGGCATTATCGGCTTTCCGAACATTGTGAATGGCGTTGACACGATTGCGGAGCTGTTGGACATGCAGGTGATGAAATTCGTGATTCATCACGAGGATCAGGCGGCCAGTGCCGTTCAGCAGGCCAAGGAGCAGGGTGTGAGTCTTGTGATTGGCGACGTGATTACGGTGGCTACCTCGGAGAACTACGGACTGAAGGCGATTCTGATCACATCCGGCCGTGAGGCTATCCTCGAAGTACTTGAACGGGCCAAGGAAACGGTGTTATCGCGTCTTGAAAAACATCAGGAAATGGCCTTTATCAAACAACTGCTAAATACGATGGGACAAGGCGTGATCGGGGTGCATGCGGATGGGTCTATCCAGTTTTACAACCAAACGGCCGCCGAAATCTTCGGGGTGAGCGCCGAGCAAGCTGTGCGAATGAAATGGGGGGACTTCCTAACGCAGGCCCAAATCTCGCTGGAGGCTGACAGGGGGGAAGAATTTGTTCAAGTGGTTGTCGGCAAGGCCCATTACAATCAGGGCTTGCTAATTTACGGCAAGCCCATGGCGGACGGGGGGATGAACTACACCATTTACCGGAAGGAAGACATTCGGCTGCTGCAGCAGCAATTCCGGCGTGCCGAGGAGGACCGCTTCTCCCCGCCCGCGAGCCAATTCCAGCATTTTGTGAAAACGGACTTTATTAAAGCTTCCTACATGGATAGGGCGGAGCAGTGGAGCGAGCTTGCCGATCCGATTGTCATCGTGGGAGAGTCGGGCACAGGGAAACGGTCGCTGGCCGAAGCGATGCACAATCGCAGCGGTTATCATAAAGGGCCCTTTGTCGTCCTGTATGCCGATCTAACTCCTTCCGATCAGCTAGGCCGCTTGCTCTTTGGTTCGGATAGCGGCGAGAGCGACGAGAATGCGCTTGTACTCAGAGCGGAAGCGGGGACACTGTATATTCATAATATCGAGTATGTTCCGCTGCCATCGCAGCGCAGGCTGGCTGCCATGCTGCAAGCTTCAAACCGACGGGGAGAGGGGGCTTATAGTTTCACTCCCCCGTTCCGATTGATCGTTTCCACATCGGACGATCTGGAGGAGAAGGTCAGGGCGAATGAATTTGACCGGCAGCTGTTCACTCTGCTGCAGCCGCACATGATTCATATGCCTCCGCTTCGTTCTTTCATCGAAGATCTGGATCACCTGGTGTTCTGGTACTTGGCCGAAATGAACCGATCGTTGGGCAAGCAGGTTTTGGGCATTAAGCCGGATGTGATGAAGCTGCTGAAGTCTTATCATTGGCCGGGAAATATGCTGGAATTAAAGCGTGTGCTTAAGGTATTGATCGAATCCAGCGACGGCTCGTTTGTGACCATGCAGCAAGCCGAGCCGATTCTTGCCTCGATCTTCGAACGCCCGGCTCCGGAGGGGGCATTGCGGCAGTTGGTCGGCAAAGACCGGACGCTGGAGGAGATCGAACGGGATATTATTCGGATCGTTCTGGAGCAGGAAGGTTTCAATCAGTCGACGACGGCCAAACGGTTAGGCATAAACCGGACAACGCTATGGAGGAAACTGAACCAGGAGTAGCGGAAGGTTACCGCTGCAAAAAACAACAGTTCATAAGCAGGAGAGCATCCCCTTTAAGAAAACAGCGCTGGTGGAGACGAATCCAGTGTAGTTTGGAGGGGATTTTCGCGGGATCAGGCCAGCCGGCATTCGGCTGGCCTTTTCGCATAGCGAAATTGTTTAAAAATAAAACAATAAACAGGAAAATATATGTTGATAATTGTAACTACGGCTGATACAATCGAAATAAAGTAAAGCCATAAGCTTTGAAAAATACATTTTGCAACAATGTTGGCTGATGATCGATGTTGCAAAAAGGCCCCTTTATCCAGCGGTGAGGTCAAACGGCTGTTTAATCTGATGCGGCAGCTGCAAGCCAAGCAGGTCGCTTGTGTCATCGCACGGCAAAAATCAAGCCGGGCGACATCGTGCTCTTATGCACAATGCTGTTTGAATAATCCGTTCTTATTTGAAGGAGCGGTGGGCATAATGTCAATCAGAGGTGAGGCTAGTGGACAACATCATAATTGTTTCAGACGACCTGACCGGGGCGAACGATTCCGGCGTTCAGTTTGCTAAACACGGAATCCCTACGGTGGTATGCATCGATGATTGCCAACTACCTGATCCTGCATCAGAAGGCACGGCATGTGTAATTAATGTGGAAAGTCGCTCATTATCGCCGGAGGAGGCTTACCGGAAATGGGGACGGCTGCTCGAATCGATCGATTTGAGCAGCTATCAGATTGTATTTAAAAAAATCGACTCCACTTTGCGCGGCAATGTCGGTAAAGAAATTCAAGCATGTATGGAAACGGGCTTGTTCAAGGCGGCGATCGTGGTTCCCGCTTATCCGCAGAAGGGAAGAAAAACCGTCGGCGGCTATCAACTGGTGCATCAGCAGCTGCTGGAAGATAGCGAGATCTCGCGTGATCCCAAATTCCCGGTTACGCATTCGAAGGTCTCCGAAATCATCAGACGCCAGTGGAACTGTTCGATCGGCGAGATCGGAATCAGTACGATTCGCAGCGGGGCGTGGTTGTCCCAGCTCGAGGCGCTGCAGCGTGCGGGAGAAAACGTTTTTGTCTTTGACAGCGCAACGGAAGACGATATCAAGCAGATTGTCGCCGAACTGTCCGGTCAGCGGGTGCTCTGGGTTGGAGCGGCGGGGCTTGCCGAGGCGCTGGCCGGGCAATACCCTCGGCAGATGCTGCAGACGGTACAGCCGACGGAGGGCAGCGGGGGGCCTCCTGTGTTAGTGATGGCCGGCAGCGTCAGCGCCGTGACGCTCGGGCAGGTTGAATCTCTGAAGCAGGATGGATTTGAGTCATTGTTGATCGACCCCCTGATATTTCTGGACGAAGCGAACGGGGATAAAGGAAATGACAGACTGCTGGAAATCGAAACGATAAGCAGCAAGGCGAAGCAGTGCATCGCTTCCGGTAAAAGCGTAGTGATCTCCACGGATGTATCCGCCGCCAAGCGCAATCAGGTTCAAGCGTTCTTGCAGGAGTCTGGCATCGGCGGCATGGATGGGGGAGATCGGATTGCCGACGGCATGGGCAAGCTGGCAGCGGCCATTATGTCGCAAGGATCGCTAGCGGGAGCTGTATTAACCGGTGGAGACATCGCCTATCGCACATGCAAGCACCTGGGTGTCCGCAGCTTACGGATCATCGATGAAGTGGAAGAGGGGCTTCCGCTCTGTTTGACAGAGGGCGCATGGACGATGCCTATAGTGACGAAAGCCGGCGCCTTTGGCCATCGTCATTCGATGCTTATTGCGGCCCGTGCCATCAGGAGCCTGGGGCATTCTCCGATGAGCGGCGGCGGGGTTGCCGATCAGACCGGCGCACAAGGACTTAGCAGCGGGAGGAATATATGATGGATAGACCGACGATTGGGATTACGATGGGGGATGCGGCAGGCGTAGGCCCCGAAATTATTATGAAGGCGCTGCAGGATCCGCACATCCATGAACAGTGCCGCCCCATCGTGATTGGGGACGCTAAATTTTTAACCCGGGCGGAACGTTTTTTGCAGACCGGCCTTCGCGTCCGTTCGATCTGCTCGGTAGAGGAAGCGAGCGGAGAAGCCGGTGTCGTCTACTGCCTGGACATGGACTTGCTTCCCGGCGATTTGCCTTATGGACAAGTTTCTCCGTTAGCGGGGGATGCGGCGTTCCGCTTTCTGGAGAAGTCGATCGAACTGGCGCGTCTTGGGCTAATCGATGCGATTTGCACGGCTCCTTTAAACAAAGAGGCTTTACATAAAGGCGGGCATCGGTATCCCGGACATACGGAAATATTGGCCGATTTGACCGGAACCCAAGACTATGCGATGATGCTGAGCTCCCCAAAGCTCAAGGTCATTCACGTAACGACGCACATCGGGATCATTGACGCGGTTAAATCGATTACACCGGAGCGGGTATATTCGGTTATTCGAATGGCTGCTGACACGCTGAGAAAAGCGGGCTATTCCGATCCCCGGATTTGCGTTTGCGGAATTAATCCGCATGCCGGAGAGAACGGTTTGTTCGGATATGGTGAAGAAGAAGAGAAGATTGTGCCTGCGGTGGAACGGGCCAAAGCGGAGAACATCAACGTGCAGGGACCGCTGCCCGCGGATACGTTATTTTTCCGGGCCGTGCGCGGGGATTTCGATATCGTCGTGGCGATGTATCACGATCAAGGACATGGGCCGATTAAGGTGCTCGGGCTTGAAGCCGGCGTGAATATTACGGTCGGTCTGCCGATTATCCGCACCAGCGTAGACCATGGTACGGCCTTTGATATTGCAGGCAAAGGCATAGCTGACGAATTAAGCTTAAAGGAAGCGGTCCGACAAGCTGTGGAGCTGGCGCCAAAAAGATAGGTTTGGAGGAATACGCTATGGAATTGCCGAAGCTCGTGAAGATTAAACAAACCTTTACCGGTCCGGTAATAGAAGACATTGAAGCGGAAGTATTTCGTCAGATGGAACGGATAGGATTGGCCGATAAAGTCAAGCCTGGTATGAAAATCGCGATTACCGCGGGCAGCCGCGGGATTGCCAATATTGCCTTGATGATCCGCTCCATTGCAAGAGCGCTGCGAGATTTGGGTGCAGAACCGCGCATTATTCCCACCATGGGGAGCCACGGCGGGGCTACGGCCGAGGGCCAGGTTGAAATTCTTCATAGTCTCGGCGTGACGGAGGAGTTCTGCGAGGCTCCTATTTTATCCTGCATGGATGTGACCCAAATTGGGACGACGCCAAGCGGGATGCCGGTACATGCCGATAATCATATTTTGGCAAGCGACGGACTTATTTTGCTCGGAAGGATCAAAATGCATACCGATTTCAAATCGGCGCAATGGATCGAGAGCGGTTTGCTCAAGATGGCCGCTATAGGCGTCGGTAAGCACAAGCAGGCACTGCTGCTGCACAGCTACGGGATTCACGGTATTCGGGACATTATGCCTGAGGTTGGTCAGGTCGTGCTGGATCAGCTGAATGTTCTGTTCGGGGTTGGTATTGTCGAGAATGCATTCGATCAAACAGCGATCATCGAAGCGGTTCCTACGGAGAACATTCCGGCTCGTGAGAGGGAACTGTTGCGAATATCCAAGAGTTTCATGCCCAGTCTGCCGGTTGAGGATATTGACGTATTGGTAGTTGACGAGATAGGCAAAAGTTACAGCGGGACGGGTATGGACACGAACATTATTGGCCGCATACGGATATTGGGCGAGCAGGAACCGAGCAGTCCGCGGATCAAGTATATTATCGCCAGCGACCTCGGCGAGGCATCGCACGGAAATGCGCTTGGCATCGGACTTGCCGATCTGACCACACGGCGGCTGTTCCATAAAATCGATTTACAGGCTATGAATGAAAATGTGATAACAAGCTCGTTCCTGCATCGTGCCATGATTCCCATCGTCATGGACAATGACAGGGAGGCGTTGCGTGTAGCTCTACGCTCAACTTGGGGCGTTGAACCAAAGCAGGCCCGCATTGTCCGGATTCCTAATACGCTCCACTTGAAATATGCCTACGTATCGGAAGTGCTGCTGCCGGAGGTCGCCAAGCTTCCGCATATCGAAATTGTTGGCGAGCCTGAAGAGATGGCGTTTGACGCGGCAGGTTATTTTGCCAAGAGCGATTTTGACCACTAAATGCGGGGTATCGCCACTGTATGATAGAACCATGCCACGTTAAAGAAGCCAATTCCTGTTAAGGGAGTTGGCTTCTTCATGTGGGACCCTGTTCACTTAGAAATCAAAGTTGTCCGGATCCGGACCCACTCGATCGTCCTGGTTCAATCCATCAATCCGGGCTATATCTTCAAGGGTTAGCTCAAAATCAAATACGGCCGCGTTCTCGATAATCCGATGTTCTTTCGTTGACTTTGGAATCGTGACAACGCCATGCTGTAAATCCCAGCGCAGAATGACTTGGGCAACCGATTTGCCGTGTTTTTCCGCAATTTCTTTTAACACAGGATGATCTAACAGTTGACCTTGCCTTAACGGAGACCACGCTTCCAACTGAATGTTCTGCTTCTTGCAGAATTCCAGCAGTTCCTTTTGAGTTAACAGCGGATGGAATTCCACCTGGTTCACCATGGGTTTAATTTCAGCTTCCTTCATTAAGTCTTCAAGATGATGGATTTGGAAATTACTTACCCCGATTGCCTTGACTCGCCCTTCTTTATATAGGGTCTCCAAAGCTCTCCATGCCTCTTTATATTTACCTTGCACCGGCCAATGGATGAGGTATAAATCGAGGTACGCCAATCCAAGTTTATTTAGACTTGCTTCGTAGGCGGCAAGTGTTGATTCGTATCCAAGATCGGCATTCCAAACTTTAGAAGTCACGAAGAGGTCTTCTCTGGACAAATTAGCTTCCTGAAGGCCTTCATGAATTCCCTGTCCGACACTTCGTTCATTCTTATAAATAGCCGCTGTATCGATGCTGCGATAACCATGTTGAATGGCTGATTTCACAGCATGTACCAGTTCAGCCCCCTCTTCGACTTTAAATACCCCGATCCCGAGCCAAGGCATGCGGATACCGTTGTGCAGAGTTGTTGTATCTTGCAGGTTTTTCATAATCAAATAGCCTCCTAAATTTTAGATTACAGTTATATTCGCGATTCAAGGTTCCAGCAGCTCCTGAGCAAGCGCAGGGAACCTCATGCTTCGGTGAACACGAGTGCAGCGCCTAAGCGGGGCAGTGCCCGGTTGCGGCTTCATCCTTTTTCTCCAAGGCACGACTCCAGCCCGTCAAAATAACAGCGCCCAGAACCATCACGGCTCCCACCCACGCTGTATGAATAAGGCCGATCGTATCCGTAACTATACCGCCCAAATACGCCCCGATCGCAATGCCTGCGTTAAACGCGGCAATATTGACAGCAGAAGCTACATCTTTCGCATTCGGTGCAAAACGTTCGGCTAACATAACCACATACACCTGCAATCCGGGAACGTTCATAAAAGCTAACAGCCCCATGAAGAAAATCGTGACCAGACCGGCGGCTTTAAAGGGAGCGGTGAACGTTAACAGGAAGAGCACCAGGGATTGAAAAGCAAACATATAGAACAAGGCAGCGACAGGTTTGCGGTTAGCGGCTTTCCCTCCGATCATGTTGCCGATGGCGATGGCGATTCCGTATCCGAGAAGAATGGCGACTACCGTCTTTTCCTTAAATCCGGTTATGTCGTGAAGCAGCGGGGATAAATAAGTAAAGACGACAAACGTGCCGCCGTACCCCAAGGCAGTAATGGCAAATGCGAGCAGCAATCGTCCGTTCGTAACCAGTTTAAGCTGATCGCGAAGCAGCGCTTTGGTTCCTGCGCGCAAATCGGAAGGGATCAACAACAGATTGGCGATGAGAGCCAGGATGCCGACGGCAACGATGGCGATAAAGGCAGCTCGCCAACCGAATTGTTGTCCGATGAAGGTTCCCAGGGGCACCCCTGTAACAGTGGCTACGGTAAGACCGGAGAACATGATCGATATTGCGCTGGCCCGGCGGTTCTCAGGGACGAGATCGGCTGCGATCGTGGAACCAATCGACATAAATATACCATGGGATAACGCGGAGATCACGCGCGCGATCAGCAGCACGACGATGCCATCCGCAGCGGCCGCCAGGCTGTTGCCTGCAATAAATACAATCATGATCCATAGCAGTAATGATTTCCGCGAGACACTAGACGTCAGAGACGTTAGAATGGGGGCTCCCAAAGTTACCCCTAAAGCATATAAGGTAACGGTTAATCCCGAAGTCGAGGCGGATATTTGAAAGTCTTCAGCGATGAGAGGGAGCAGTCCCACACTGATAAACTCGGTTGTTCCAATCGCAAAGGCACTCGCCGCTAACGCAAGGAGCGCCAATATACTCCGTTTTTTATCTAATGTCATTTGTTCCACTCCTAATAGTATGGTAACGACCGGCCGGTAAATGCTATTATGAGTTAAGTACACATAAATGAATAGTACGTACTTTTTAGTATTATAGGTACTCAACAGTACTATAGGTACTAAAAAGTTCCTATAAATAGGTCCGGGGGGATACCTTGTGGTCAAGAAGAAATATAACATATCAGTGGAAGCGACCCTGGAGGTCATCGGGGGAAAATGGAAGTGTGTAATCCTTTGTCATTTAACACGCGGCAAAAAACGAACAAGCGATCTCAAGCGTTTGATGCCGGGCATCACGCAAAAAATGCTGACTCAACAATTGAGAGAGTTGGAACAGGACGGGATTGTAAATCGGATTATCTACAATCAGATTCCGCCCAAAGTGGAGTACGAGCTTAGTGAGTACGGCTGGAGTTTGAAAACGATATTGGACTCTCTATGCGCTTGGGGAGAAAACCATATTATTAAAGAATACGGTGATAAATTTGCTGTACTGGAAGATAACATATTAAATAACCATGTAAAAGAAGGGACAGATAACCGCGATCAACGCGATCAAGATGTGCTTTAAGGTTCAAGCATGACAAGGTGGCCATACCGGGAGCAAAGGACTGGATAAGGGTCGGGGACCAGGAATCCCCGACCCTTTGTGCGGTCAGCTTCCCGGAGGGATAACCATAATTTCAACTTGATGGGTTATTAAAATATCTTTCATCTTACGATCAGGTTCCTGATCCGTGATCAGAACATGAATTTGCCCAAGGTCGCAAATTCGATGAAAAAGGCTTTTACCGAATTTGGATGCATCCGCTAATCCGATAACTTGATCAGCTCTTTTTATCATTTCCAACTTTACATAGGCCTCGTCAACAGAAGGCGCCGATAATCCGTCGGAAGAAATGCCGCACGCACCGACAATCAGTTTATTTACTTTAATATCAGATAACATGTCTAACGTGCGGGGTCCGAAGACATTCCGATGCCAGGCATTTAATTCGCCGCCTAGCAAATGCGTGGTTATGTCAGGCTTGTCGCATAAAATTCCAGCAATATCTATGGAGTTGGTTACCACCACGTTGTTTTTCGTAGACATGTATTCGGCGGTATATTGTATGGTTGTAGCCGTATCCATGAGGACATAGTCCCCATCTTGAATAAGGGTGGCCGCAATGCGGCCAATCGCGCGTTTGTTGTCGGCATCATGTAACCGTTCCCGGTAACTCTTTATATTTTACAGCCCGCAAATATCTTCAAGTTGAATTTTATGATGTTCCTGTAGATATTGAAGAATGGAGCGGGTTCTTTCATCCTGATTCATGCTGAGACCTCTTCCAAAAAAATAATGATATAGTTTGATTATAAGTTTAATACTTAAATGATTCAAATTATTAATTCATTAACTTGAAATTATCTTGCGATATTTAAGTATTTAACGTATGATTATTGCATATTTTAATTATGAGGAGAGGGTGGGCTTCGTGAAAAAAATAAAAGTGGGTATTATTGGGTTCGGGCTATCCGGACAAACGTTTCATGCGCCTATTATAAAAACGATTAAAGGTTTGGAAATTTCCAAAATTGTTTCGTCGAATGCCCAGAAGGTACATGAAATTTATCCTCATGTTGAGGTTGTCGCAGAAGTGGAACAACTATTTTCAGACCCCGACATTGACCTTGTTGTCATCACAACGCCCAACACAACGCATTATCCCTATGCCAAACAAGCCTTATTATCGGGCAAACATGTAGTGGTAGAAAAACCATTTGTGAACCATTCGCAGGAAGCAGAGGATCTAATTCGCATTGCGGCCGAGCAAAATAAAATAGTAAGCGTATTCCAAAACAGAAGATGGGACAATGATTTCCTTACCGTCAAGGAATGTGTGGAGTCGGGGGTTATGGGCGAAATTTATTCCTACGAAGCACATTACGACCGGTTTCGTCCTGAAGTCACCCATCGATGGAGAGAGCAAAATATCGAAGGCTCGGGTATGCTCTATGATCTCGGTTCGCACTTGATCGATCAAGCGCTCCACCTCTTTGGGCTGCCTGAAACCATTTATGGGGATGTATTCGCGCAAAGGGAAAATTCGGTCGTAGACGACTATTTTCACATTGTTCTAGGGTATGAAAGATTGAGAGTGATCTTGCATTCCAGTTCGATCGTGAAGAACGGCGGCCCCAAATTTCAAATCCATGGCAGTAAGGGCAGCTTTATTAAATATGGTCTGGATTCGCAAGAAGGTTTATTAAGGCAAGGAAAAGCGCCGGGAGATGCTCTCTGGGGCAAGGATCAAGCCGAATACTACGGTGAATTAACGGTAGGCGTAGGCGATCTAGTGTTGAAAGGAAAGGTGGAAACAGCGACAGGTGCCTACGAAGCCTATTATGAAGGGATCGTTGACGCGATTGTTGATAACAAACCGGTGCCCGTAAGCGCAACCGACGCCATGCATACCATCAAGGTGATTGAGCTGGTTAAAAAAAGCAGTCAGGAAAAACGAGTAGTTTTCTTTCAATAACCGAGGCGCCCGTTAAAACACGGCCGACAAAAAAATAAAAAGTGAATGAATGGTGCTTAGCTGGGACAACACTATTGACATATGTAACCAGTCGGGTTTATAATCCGGTTAAACGATTAAAAAGGAGGTGAAACCTCTGAATTGAAGAGGGCGACGCTCAAAGAGGTAGCAAAGTTAGCTGGAGTTTCCACGGCTACTGTATCCAATGCGCTGAACGGAACAAAATATGTAAGCGAAGAAGTCATGGACAAAATTCAGGCGGCGATACAGGAACTGAATTATCAGCCTAACATTGTAGCCAAGAGTCTGCGCGTGCAGGAATCCCGAATCATCGGGCTGTTGATCTCAGATATCGCCAACCCGTTCCTGACTCTTGTCGTGCGGGGGATCGAAGAAGAGCTTGCCAAGAGCAACTATAACATCCTGCTGTGCAACACGGATTCTTCCGTTGAGAAGGAGCGTAAGTATCTTGAAGTGCTGATTGGCAAAAGGGTGGACGGTCTGATCGTTTCATCCGCCGGGAACACAGGCGATTACTTCCGTTCGCTGGACAAGTCGGGCGTGCCGATTGTATTTCTGAACCGATGTCCGGAATTTATGAATTCCGATGTTATCATGACGAACAATATACAGGGAGCTTATTCCGCCACGGAGCATCTGATTCGGCATGGTTACGGTAGAATCGCCGTTATTACAGGCCCTTCTTCCATTAGCACGGGCAAAGATCGCTTAATTGGCTATAAGAGAGCGCTTGAGGATTACAGCGTCACACTATCCGATGAGCTGGTGAAGGAAGGAATGTTCACCATCCAGAGCGGCTACGACAAGATGAAAGAACTGATGGAACAGGAAACGAAGCCGGATGCCGTATTTATTTGCAACAACTCCATGACACTCGGGGCATACAAATATTTGAAGGAATCCGGTATCAGCATTCCCGATCAAATCGCGGTTCTCGGATATGACGATCCCGACTGGGCGGATATCGTAGACCCGCCGATTACAACGGTAAGGCAGCCCGCTTATCAGCTTGGCGTACAGGCGGCAAGCTTGATGCTGGCAAGAATTAAAGACAGGCAAGTGAAGCGGGAAATCATGTATATGGATACGACGTTGATCATCCGGCGTTCCTGCGGATGCAAGGTCGATCAACAATTCCCCGACGCATCGGACCAATTGAGAGACGTCCTATCGAGCTTATGATATTGAAGACTGGCACAAAGCAAGCCGGGCGCGAAGGACTCTCGTTGGTTTTCTGCACACTTACATTTAAACGATTAACCGCATTTTGTACATAAAACCGTTGGTTCAGTAAAAAAATTTACTAGAGAATGAAGACAGATGCAGATAACTGGAGGAAGAGAACATGAGAATTGCAGTTGGAGGAGATCATGCTGGTTTCCCATTAAAGGAAACGGTTGTAACAGCTTTAAAAAGAATGGGTCATGAGGTTACGGATTTCGGATCGTATGACAGCAATCCCGTCGATTTCCCGGATATTACCCGCACCGTATGTGCAGCAGTCCTCTCGGGAGAGGCGGAACGGGCCATTATGGTATGCGGTACAGGTGTAGGGGCATGCATCGCGGCTAACAAAATCCCGGGCATCCGTGCTTCCGTATGCCACGATATTTATTCTGCGCATCAGTGTGTGGAACACGATGATGTCAATGTGATGTGCGTAGGCGCACAAATTATCGGTCCTGTCATCGTCGTGGAACTGCTCGAAAGTTTCTTGAAGGCTGAATTCAGCACCGCAGAGGAGTTCCGGCGGAGAGTTGAAAAGCTGCATGAAATGGAGCGGCAGTTTACAGCGCCAAAGTAGAAGGCATCGTGACGCGGCGTTATCCAGATGTTGAAAGCGCATACAGCTAAGCTTGTGAATCCGATAGGGTCCGGCGATTGTTTGAATGCGGGGCTGGCATCTCATCAATTATATAAATGGAGGGGAAGTCAATGAAGTCTAAAAAAGTCGTAATGCCCATCATTTCTGCTATGTTGGTTTTGGGGTTAACCGCCTGCGGAGCGCAAGACGCGAAGGACGATCCTGCAGCGAGCAACAAGAGCACGGACAAATCCGATAGCGGCGAGAAAGTGGAGCTGCGCGTAGCCTGGTGGGGAGGTCAAGCGCGCCATGATAAAATGAATAAACTTTTCGACTTGTTTGAACAAAAAAATCCAAATATCAAAGTTTCCCGTGAATTCACGACGGAGAACCAATACGCGGAGAAATTCACGACACAGGCGGCCGGAGGTAATGCGCCGGATGTGCTGCAGACAAGCAGCTTCTTCCAATTCGACTTTGTAAAGCGCAATATGATGCTCGAATTGGATCCGCTAGTCGCATCCGGGGATATCAACGTTTCCGATTTTGACCCTGTCGATGTAGACGGCGGTAAAGTAAATGGCAAGCTGTATGCGATCAGCCTCGGGCACAATATTAATGGGATCATCTATAACACGGAGATGTTCAAAAAAGCCGGTCTGGACATGCCTAAAAACAACTGGACCTGGGATGATTATGTCGCTACGGCGAAAGCGCTTCAAAAATCGCTGGGCAAGGATGCTTGGGCGAGTGAGGATGAGGGCGGCGTGTACAGGGTTCTGGAGCTCTTCGTTCAGCAAAGAGGCAAGTCAGTGTTTACCGAGAACGGGCTTGGTATAGATAAACAGGATTTGACGGACTGGTTTACGTTCTGGGATCAAATGCGAAAAGACGGCTTAACCCCGCCTCCGGCGATTCAATCGGAACAAGGGGATAAAACGCAGGAACAGTCGATGCTTGCGCGCGGCAAAGTAGCGATGATCACCAAAAGCTCCAATCAGCTGAAAATTTATCAAGGCAGCGCCAAAGACGAGCTCGGCATCGTCAGTTATCCGATGGATCCGAACGGACAAAAGAAAATTCCACTGATCGTGGCTTCGCTGGGCATTTCCGCAAAAACGAAGCATCCGAAGGAAGCGGCTAAACTGATCAACTTTGTCGTTAACGATCCGGATGCGGCTAATATCTTTAAGGGAGAGCATGGTCCGCAGGCCTCCAAGAAAATGCAGGAAGTGATCAAGCCGCTGCTTGGCAAGCCGGAGGAGAAGGAATACGCGTTCGTTAATGAAATGATGCCGACCACGAAGCCATATCCAACCATGCCGGGCGGAAGCACATCGGTTCAGAAGCTGCTGCTATCTAACAATGAAGCGATAGCGTTCGGCAAGAAGACCATTCCGCAAGCGGTTGACGAATTCTTCGCACAGGCGAATCAGGTTCTGGGCCGATAAGTCCATTGATAAGTCATTAATAGGGCTGGAGCTCGGGGAGCTAACGCCCTGAGCTCCAGCCGCATACAGAGGAGATTTCATGCCATGCCGATAATTTCGAAAAGCAAACGATGGTTATGGATCCTACCATACCTCTTTCTTGCACCTTGGTTGATCGGACTGCTGGTGTTCAACGCCATCCCGATTCTCAGTTCCTTATATCTCTCATTTACGAACTACAATTTCGTGTCCTCGCCGAATTGGATCGGATTGAAAAACTATGTGACCATGTTTGGCAAGGATCCGCAGTATTTGCAAGCATTGAAGGTTACGGTAACTTATGTGCTCGTTGCCGTGCCGCTAGAGCTGGCCTTCGCTCTTTTCTTGGCGCTGGTGCTGAATAAGGGAATACGGGCACTCGGTTTTTACCGGGCGGTTTATTATGTGCCTTCGTTGATCGGGGGAAGTGTAGCGATTGCCATTCTGTGGCAGCAGGTGTTCGGGGAGCATGGTATCGTCAACCAAGTGTTGAGTTTGATCGGAATCGATATGCCAAGCTGGGTAGGCACGCCCGATTATGCCATCTGGTCGATTATTTTTCTCAAGGTGTGGCAGTTTGGTTCCCCGATGGTTATCTTTCTGGCTGGGCTCAAGCAAATTCCGCCAGACTATTATGAAGCTTCTTCCCTGGATGGTGCAGGCAAGTGGAGTCAATTCTATCATGTCACACTGCCGATCTTGTCCCCTATCGTATTGTTTAATGCCATCATGCAGATCATCAGTTCGTTTCAAGCCTTCACGCCGGCGTATATTATCAGTAACGGTACGGGTGGGCCTGTGAATTCGACACTGTTCTATACGCTGTATTTATACCAGAACGGCTTCGGTAACTTTCAGATGGGCTACGCCTCCGCGATGGCCTGGGCGCTTCTCGTCATCATTGCTTTCTTTACAGGGTTGATCTTTATTACCTCGAAAAAATGGGTTCATTACGGCGATTAGGAGTGACAGATATAATGGCAATGAGGGTTCAGGTTCAAAAGCTGCTGCTTCACGCACTCATCATCGCAGGGTTCATCATCATGCTGTACCCGATCCTATGGATGATCATCAGTTCATTTAAACCGACGGAAACCATTCTGACAGATAACAGCCTTTGGCCGAGAAACCTGACACTTTCGAATTATATCAAAGGGTGGAAAGGTACATCGGGCACTACGTTCACGACCTTTTATATGAATTCTCTGCTTATGGTCGGGCTGGCCGTCGTTGGCAATATCATATCCTGCTCGCTTGCGGCGTATGCCTTTGCACGGCTGGAGTTCAAAGGGAAGAAAGCGATGTTTGCCCTGATGTTGATGACGATGATGATTCCCATGCATGTGCTGGTTGTTCCGCAATATATTATTTTCAATAAATTGGAATGGGTCAATACGATACTTCCTATCGTCGTACCGAAATTTTTTGCCGTTGAAGGATTTTTCGTGTATCTTACCGTGCAATTTATTCGCTCCCTGCCGCGAGAGCTGGATAAAGCGGCAACCGTAGACGGATGCGGACCGATTAGTATTTATACGCGGATTATTTTGCCGTTAACCACTCCGGCCATCGTGACCACGACGATTTTTACATTTATTTGGACTTGGAACGACTTTTTCAGCCAGCTTCTTTATCTTAGCAGCGTGAAGAAATATACGGTGACGCTTGCGCTTCGGATGTTCACTGATGCGGGCGGAGAGGCTGCGCTCGGTTCGTTGTTTGCCATGTCGGTGCTGTCCATTATACCGGTATTCTTCATCTTCTTATTTTTCCAGCGATATATCGTCGAGGGAATTGCAACGTCCGGTATTAAATAAATCCGGTATATCCGGTTTGACGCTTGTCACAGGCAGGAGGAGTTTTGTGCCGCTTACTAACGACGACATGGTATCGAAACGAACCTGCATGCCCTTGGTTCCTATACAAACAACGATTTATTATGGGTGGTACATCGTGCTGATCAGCGGATGGGCCATCTTCTTCTCCGGACCAGGCCAAGCCTATTCCAATGCTGTCTTTATCGAGTCTTATATGGCACAATTCCATATGGACCGAACAACGGTTTCGAGCATTTACTCGCTAGCTACGATGATCGCCGGGATTCTTTTGTTTGGTGTGGGCAAATTGACCGATCGCTACGGCCATAGAGTGATGATGACATGGACTGCTGTTTTGCTGGGACTGGCTTGTTTGTGGAACAGCTTTGCGGCAGGTACGGTTACTCTCTTTATCGGATTTTTGATGATACGATTATTTGGACAGGGATCGATGTTTTTAATTCCAAATACGTTGGTTTCCCAATGGTTTGTAAAGCGCAGAGGCCGGGCTTTAAGTTTTGCCGGTCTGGGAGGATTGCTGGGCGCGGCTGTCTTTCCGCCAGTGAATAACTGGTTGATTGAAGCCTATAGCTGGCAGACGGCATGGAGGGTGCTGGGAGCCGCCATATTATGCTGTTTCGCTCCCGCAGCCTTTTATTGGGTGCGAAATAAACCGGAGGATGTCGGGTTGCTGCCGGATCATGCATCGTCGGATTCGGATCAAGAATCTTCGCACAGCTCTGCCGGCGAAGATTCTTGGACGTTATCGGAGGCCATGAGAACGAGAGCCTTCTGGTTTATACTGGTTTGCACCGCGATACCGGCTATGGTCTACGGCGGAATTACCATCCAAATTTTCTCGATCTTGAACGAACACAAGATCGATCGGATGACAACCGCCTTTATCTTAAGCTTCGTTCCTTTGATCAGCTTCATATGCTCGTTGTTTGCGGGCTTTATTGTGGAACGCGTCCGGGTTCACACGATGCTCGGCTTAACCTTTGGATTAAACATGCTGACCCCGGCTCTGCTGATTACCGCGCAGTCGGAAACGATGATATACCTCTTTGCCATGATATGGGGAGCCGGTCAAGGGTTGGTGAATGCGCCTCTTAGCGTCATATGGGCGAATTACTTTGGCCGCAAGCATTTGGCGAAGATTAACAGCGTGACAACGACCGCAATGGTTTTCGGTTCTGCACTAGGCCCCATTCAGCTGGGGTGGGCCTACGACCATATCGGGAATTACAACCCCATTCTATGGATGATGGTCATCTTCTGGGCCATCGGGGCGCTGCTTGCTTTCTCAGCTCCGCCGCCTGCAAGAATTCCGTAGACCGCGCACAGTTTGTGAGCGTGAGGCCGCATTGCCGATCTAACTGGGCGAGATCATAAGCTTAATGTTGAAATCGGTTAATATTTTATCGAAAGGCGGCTTCGGTTCGGCGTCCGTGATCAGGATATCGATAGGGTCGAACGAGCATACGCGGTGGAAAAGATGCTTATCAAATTTGGCTGAATCGGCCAGCACAATGATTTGGTTTGCTCTTTTGATCATCTCTCTTTTCATGTAGGCTTCCTCCACCGTAGGGGCGAACAAGCCTTCGGTCGAAATGCCGCACGTGCCGAGGAAAAGTTTATCCACTCTGATGTCGGCTAGCATTTCGATGGCGCGAGGGCCGAAAGCGTAGCGGTGCCAAGTATTCAATTGCCCGCCCAACAGATGGGTGGTGGTTTGAGGCTTCTCACACAGGATGGCTGCGATATCGATGGAATTGGTCACAATTACGTTATTTTGGGTCGTCAAAAATTCAGCCGTATATTGCGTTGTGGTGCCTGTATCCATAAGCAGATAATCGCCGTCCTGGATAAGCGAAGCTGCCGCAAAAGCGATGGAGCGTTTGTTTTCCGTGTCGCCCAACCGCTCCTTGTAGCTGCTAATATGTTTAGTTAGAGAAGGCAGCATAGCTCCTCCGCGGATACGAACGATTAAGCCATCCTGCTCCATTTTCACCAAATCGCGTCTAGCCGTATCGTAAGAAACCCCATACATGGAGCAAAGCTTTTCCATGCTGATCTTCGCATTCAGTTTCAAATAATCCACGATCGCTTTTATTCGTTCCTCTTGATTCATGCGCGGCCCACCCTTTAACCGAATGTCTCCCTTCATTGTATAATCAGCTGCTTGTTTCTTCAATCTCAGCATATAGCACAGTTCTTTGTAGAAGCGAGCTTGCTGAACCAGGAGAATTGCGAAAATTGTCGTGTTGTGTCAAATTCCCTCTTGAAAACGCAGGGAAGAGTGTGTACTATAACATGGTATAACTTCAAACGACTCGTATAATTTTGGGGATATGGCCCATAAGTTTCTACCGGATGACCATTGTAATCGTCCGACTATGAGTGAGAGCGCATCTAGGGTTCCGTTTCTTTTGCTTTGCGGAAGAAGGACTGGTCCGAGTGATGCAGACACTTTACGTGTTACACCATAAGGGATAAAAGCCCGGAAGGATAGGCTTCACTTGAGAGAAATAGCTCAGGGAGTCTGTCCTTTTTGTTATTTTGGAGAAGGAGCGGGACATGTAGCATGAAATTACTTGAAGAGCGCATACGTCAAGAGGGACTCATATTGTCTGATACGGTGCTGAAAGTCGATTCATTTTTGAATCATCAGGTCGATACGCAGCTGGCGCTGGAGATCGGGCGGGAATTCGGGCGGATATTTGCCAATGAGCCGATTACCAAAGTGCTGACCATTGAAGCCAGCGGTATTCAATTTGCGATGGCGGCGGGGATCGCGCTTGGCGTTCCTTTTATTTATGCCAAGAAAAAGAAAGCCGTCACGCTCTCCGAGAATGTGTATGCGGCATCCGTGCATTCATTCACCCGGCAGGAGACGTACCAGGTCAGCGTCTCTCAGAAATACTTGGGCCCGAACGATAAAGTGCTGATTGTGGACGATTTTCTCGCTACGGGCGCAGCTCTTGTGGGGCTCGTCGATATCGTGAGAGAAGCGGGAGCGGAGCTGCTGGGTGTCGGCTGTGTGATTGAGAAAAGCTTTCAAGAAGGTCGCGCCCTGCTGGAGCAAAAGGGTGTGCGCGTTCACGCCCTGGCCCGGATCGCCTCGATGTCGCCAGGTGAGGTTCGCTTTGTAGAAGACGAAGACGATACGTCAATCCATCAGATGAAGGAGAATGCAGGATGTTAAGCAAACAGAAAGTGGTTACCCTGGGCTTTCAGCACGTGCTGGCGATGTATGCGGGCGCTGTCATCGTGCCGCTGATTGTGGGTGGAGCGCTTAAGCTGAACGGCACCCAGATGGCTTATCTGATCGCAGCCGATTTATTTACATGCGGGATCGCGACGATATTACAAGTCATGGGAACGAAGTATTTTGGCAGCAGACTGCCTGTTATTTTGGGATGCACCTTCACTGCGGTTGGCCCGATCATTGCGATTGCCTCCGCTTCGAATCTGGCTACCGCGTACGGAGCCATTATTCTGTCTGGCTTGTTCGTTGTTTTGGCCGCACCGCTATATGGCAAAATGCTAAGGTTTTTCCCTACGATTGTGACCGGCTCCGTGGTAACGATTATCGGGCTTTCCTTAATTCCGGTGGCGATGAACAATGCGGCAGGCGGCCAGGGAAGCGCCGATTTCGGCCAGCTGCATCATTTGCTGCTTGCGCTAGGCACGCTTCTCGTTATTTTAATCGTTAACCGTCTGGCTACCGGATTTTTGCGTTCCATTTCCGTGCTCGTAGGCTTGGTGGCCGGAACGGCTGCCGGGTATGCCATGGGTATCGTTCACTTCTCATCCGTTGCGGAAGCGTCGTGGGTTAGCATTGCGCAGCCGTTCTACTTCGGCGTTCCCCAAATCAGCATCACGGCTATTTTCACGATGATTATCGTCAATATTGTCAGTATGGTGGAGTCCACCGGCGTTTATTTTGCAGTAGGGAAAGCGACTGAACAGAAGGTCGAGAAGAAGCAGATTGTGAACGGCCTGCGTTCCGAAGGTCTTGCTATTATGCTCGGCGGAATTTTCAACGCATTTCCATACACGGCTTTCTCCCAAAATGTCGGGCTGATCTCGCTGACCCGCGTTAAATCCCGGGATGTTATTTTTGCTGCGGGAGGCATCATGGTTATTTTGGGCCTGCTGCCTAAGCTGGCGGCTTTAACGACAGTCATCCCCAGCGCCGTGCTTGGCGGCGCGATGATCGTCATGTTCGGATCGGTTGCGGCCTCGGGCATCTCGATTTTGTCAGAAGTTGATCTGCGCAAGGATGGCAACCTGCTGATTGCCGCATGCAGCATCGCTGTCGGCCTGGGCTCGGCGACGCTGCCGCAAATGTTCGACCAACTGCCGGCTTTTGCGAAAATGCTCATGCAAAACGGCATCGTATCCGGTTCCTTGACCGCTATTTTGTTGAATCTGTTCTTATCCAAGCAGAAGGACGCCTCGTCTGCTGTCCTGAAGGACGCCTAACCAGGTTATACTTCAGCAGGATGATGGACGTATCGGCCATGCTCCGGAATCGCCAGCTTATCGAAATCGCGGGCCAGCCTGGCCAGTCCCTGCTCAAGCTCTTCCCCGAACATAGGGATGCCGTGTCCTGTAACGGCGAAGAGCGGTTTGAGAGCTTCCAAGCGTTTGACGGATGCCCAGGCCTTGTCCCACTCCACGGTAAAATAAGCGGGAGGTCCATGAATTTCTGCACGTTGCGTGATGACGGCGAGCGCTGATTCTTGCTTGACTGTAATAAAAGCATCCCCGGCTATGAGCGTCCGGTCCGATTCGCGGAATAAGGAAACATGCCCCTCCGTATGTCCGGGTGTGTGAATCCATTGCCAGCCGGGCATCACGGGGATGCTGCCATCATCCGGCAGCGCTTGAGCCCGCTCACCGATATCGATGCCTTTACGAGGATAAAGAGGCGATATTTGCGACATCAAGCCGCCTCCGACGGTTGGATCAGGCTCGGGGTAATCCGCCTTCCCCGTAAGATAGGGGAGTTCTTTTTCGTGAGCATATACCGGAACGTCCCAGAGCTCCAATAAATCTGCAAGTGACCCGACATGATCAAAGTGTCCGTGGGTCAGTACAATGGCTCGCGGCTGAACGGAACGAAACCGTTTTTTCGCGGTATCTGCAATATTATCGGCAAACGTATAGACACCCGCATCCACCAACACCCAGTCATCGCTCCCCGGTTCTCCGACAAAAACGACATTCGCTATTAATGTTCTCATGTACAGCATATCTTCAGGCCCTGCATCCATTTTTTACATTCCCTCCATTCATGTGGTTAGGATGTGCGGCTTCATCCGAATTATTCCCCTCTTTCGTTCAGGAAGCCCCGACTGCCCCATGGATAGGAAAAAAAAGCACCTCTTCCAACGTTTCGTCAGAAGAGGTGCTTGGTTCATGATTAGATGACACCTTGCGCGATCATAGAATCCGCGACTTTAAGGAATCCGGCAATGTTGGCGCCTACCACGAGATTACCGGGATGCCCGTATTCCTCAGCGGCGTTGACGGAGTTTCTATAAATATTTTTCATAATTTGATGGAGCTTGTCATCGACTTCATGGAAGGACCACGAATATCTCATGCTGTTTTGCGACATTTCGAGCGCAGAAACCGCTACGCCACCCGCATTGGCGGCTTTGGCGGGTCCGAATAACACACCGGCTTTTAAGAATACGTCGATGGCATCGAGCGTGGAAGGCATGTTGGCGCCTTCGCCGATGGCTTGAACACCGTTCGAGACCAATATTTTGGCGGAGGTCTCATCGATTTCGTTTTGCGTAGCGCAAGGCAGCGCGATATCGCATGGAATCGTCCAGATGTTTTGGCAGCCTTCCGAGTAGATCGCGTCCGGATGCTCCTTCACATACTCGCTGAGGCGTTTTCTTTCGACTTCCTTCAATCTCTGTACCGTCTCGAGATTGATTCCGTTTTTGTCATAGACGTACCCGTTAGAATCGCTGCATGCAACGACTTTTGCGCCTAACTGGGTGGCCTTTTGGATCGCGTAAATCGCTACGTTGCCTGATCCGGAAACGACAACCGTGCTTCCCTCAAAGCTTAATCCCTTCGATTTCAACATCTCATTAACAAAATAAACGGTACCGTATCCGGTAGCTTCCGTACGTGCCAAGCTGCCGCCGTATACAATGCCTTTACCTGTCAGCACGCCCGCTTCATTGCCACCGCGGATTCGTTTATACTGGCCGAACATGTACCCGATTTCTCTGGCGCCTACGCCGATGTCGCCGGCAGGCACGTCCGTATCGGGGCCGATATATTTAAACAATTCGGTCATGAAGCTTTGGGTAAACCGCATAATTTCTCCATCGGATTTCCCCTTCGGATCGAAATCCGATCCGCCTTTGCCCCCGCCGATCGGTTGGCCGGTAAGGGAATTTTTAAAGATTTGTTCGAATCCGAGGAATTTAATAATGCTGGCGTTGACGGAAGGGTGGAATCTCAATCCGCCTTTGAAAGGCCCTATCGCGCTATTAAATTGTACGCGGAATCCGCGGTTCACTCTTACAATCCCTTGGTCGTCTACCCAAGGTACCCGGAAGCTGATCAATCGCTCCGGTTCAACGATTCTCTCCAGAATGCCATGTTCCTTATACTTCGGATGCTTGGCGATAACGGGGATTAGGGATTCGAGGATTTCTTTGATTGCCTGATGAAACTCGCTTTCATGAGGATTGCGTTTGACGACGGTTTCGTATACGTCCTGAACGTAATCTCTTGCGTTCACTTCTTCTTGACTCATCGTTTGAAGAATACTCACTGTTGTTCAACCACCTTCATAAAATTAATTCATATCAAGCCTATGGCAAGTAAGAAACTACTATTTATTATTTTTACACAGGATGAAGAATGCGGCAACAATTATTTACACCGCTTGTTAAGTATACAGTTTTGTTACAAAAAAACAACTCTAAATTTGTGAAAAGAAATCAGGAATAACAAGTCCAAATAGGGAAAACCTAACAGGGAATAAGGGTTGGAGGTAATCAATGGCTTACAATACTCCTCAACGGGTCGCGGAATTAAGCATCGAGGCAGGCAAGCGCAAAATAAGTTTGCCCCTTCCAACGCTGTTGTCCCTCGGTTTTTTGGCCGGCGCATTTATCGCTTTAGGCTTTTTATTGGATATTCGTGTCAGCGGGAGCATGCCCAAGGAGTGGGGGAGTTTGTCCGGGTTTCTAGGGGCGGCTGTGTTCCCGTTAGGTCTCGTTCTTACCATCGTCGGCGGCGGGGAGCTCCTGACCGGGAATATGATGCTGGTAACGATGGCGATGCTTGCCGGGCAAGCTTCATTTCGTCAACTTCTGCGGAATTGGTTTTGGATCACCGTGAGTAACTTTCTGGGCGCTGTTTGTGTAGCGTTCCTTTTCGGTCATGTGGTCGGGCTAACGGCCGAAGGTCCATTCTTGGCGAAAACGCTGTCGATTGTCGATGCGAAGCTGGGTGAAACTTTTCTTCAGGCGTTTGTATCCGGCATCGGGTGCAATTGGCTGGTCGGACTGGCCGTCTGGCTTTCCTATTCGGCCGACGATGTCACAGGGAAGATTGTGGCCATATGGTTTCCAATCATGGGTTTTGTAGCTATAGGCTTTCAGCATGTGGTCGCGAATATGTTTATCATTCCGGCTGCAATTTTTGCAGGTCATGCCAGCTGGGCCGATTGGGGCAGTAATTTCATTCCTGTCTTTCTGGGCAATGCGGTTGGAGGTTCGCTATTCGTTGCGCTCGTGTATTGGATCTCCTATATCAGAGGTACGCAGGAGAGAAGCAGGTAGCAGCCTGCCGGTAGAACGTGCGGGAGGTTTTGCAAAAAATAATCGAAAAACTCCCGGCCAAGCGACGGTATGCTCAGCCGGGAGTTTCTTTGTAACGATCCTCGTTATTTCACTAAGGCTTTAACGATATGATCCATCGTGATTTCGTTAGCTATGAGGCCGCTGATCGTCCAGGGACTCGGATCGGCCATCTCATACACGTGACCGCCTTTGACCGCCTTGAGTCCTTTGTAAATCGCGCTCTGCTTCAGTTTGTCCAGACCGGCTTCTTCCGGCTTGCTGGCAAGGAACAGATGGTCGGCATCGAGATCGGCCAATGCTTCAAGAGCAATCGGTTTCCAGGTGTTCTCCGCCGCAGGCAGTTGTTGGATCATTTTCGGCTGAGCGACCGCGAGGTCACCGAACAGGACGTTCGCCGCAAACCGGTTATTCTCAAACAGATAGTACTGGTCGCCGATCACCCAAAGAATCGCGGCTGTCTGGTCGCCGATTGCCGCCTTGATCTTCTCCTTGGCCTGCTTGGCTTTCGCATCGTAACTGGCCAACTTATCGGCGGCTTCCTTATCTTTGCCGAGCAGCTGGCCCATGATCTGCAGCTGCTTCCGCCAGTCAGCGCTATCCGCATCTTTATAAATATAAGTCGGGGCAATTTTTTTATAGCTTTCGTACTGCCCGTTTTGGACAGCCGATGCCGAGCTGAAAATAATCAGGTCCGGGTCAGCTCCGATCGTTTGTTCGATCGGCAAATCCCAACCGATTGTAGGCACGCCTTTCAAATCGGTCTGCAGGTAATCGAGCACCGTAGCGCCGATCGACCATTGGGCCGCAGGCTTTACCCCCAGTGCTATCAGCGAATCTTCCAGGTGCGGCGCGAGGATGCGTTTGGCGTCTGCGGGAACGGTCACCTCGCCCATCGCGTCCGTTACTTTCAATTCCGCTCCAGCCTGTTTATGACTTTCGTTCACGCTTGTACTCTTGCCGTCATTGCTGCCGCATGCGGCCAGCAGGAATAAAGCGCAGATCATAAGAATGGTCGATCCTATCGTTTGTTTGCGAAATAGCATAGTGGCCTCCTTCGAATGTGTTTCCGACGATAATGATAACCATTCTCAAAATAATCGTCAACATCCATTAATTTCATAATCGGGCTCTTTTATGCGAAAGTGATTGAAACAAGCGTTACATACTTTTATAATGATAATAATTCTCATCAGTACCCTATTAACGGTTTAGGAAGGTTGAATGTAATTGGCAACGAACCAGTTCGGACAAATCAAGGCACCTGCGGGGCGGGGGGCGCGAACCGGCTTGATGTTTTCCGTCGGCATCATTTGTGTCTTGTTGGCGCTGGCCCTTTCTCTTGTTTACGGGACGAAAAACTTGACGCTGGCAACCGTATGGGAGGCTTTGTTTCATTATGAAGCCGGTAATACGACTCACCAAATCGTCGGGGAAATCCGTTTGCCGCGGGCTCTGGCGGCCATATTGATTGGCGCTTATTTCGCGATATCGGGCGCTATTATGCAGGCGATGACAAGAAACCCGCTCGCGGAGCCCTCGCTCCTAGGGGTTTCTTACGGGGCGGCGTTCGCTCTCGTGATCACGATGACGCTGTTCCCGAGCGTTTCGGCGCTTGGGGCGACAGCCGCTTCGATGATCGGCGCGGGGCTCGCGGCCTTCTTTGTTTTTACGATTACCTCCGTCTCCAAAGGGGGGATTACGCCGGTCAAGCTGGCTCTTGCCGGTGTGGCGATCGGCATGTTTCTGAGCTCGCTCACTTCCGTGGTGGCGCTGCATTTTGACGTGTCGAAAGAGATGAGCTTCTGGTATGCCGGCGGATTGGCCAATACCGATTGGAAGGCGGTTCGGATGCTTGCGGCAGCCGGTGCGATCGGCATTCCGCTGGCCCTCCTGCTCGCCCGCTCGTTAACGCTGTTCAATCTGGGAGTGGAAGTGACGAAGGGACTGGGCATCCATGTGATGCTGGTTAAAATACTCGGGGTCTTCGCGGTGCTGCTGTTAACGGGCAGCTCGGTTGCCGTAGCGGGGGCGGTCGGCTTTGTAGGACTGGTTGTCCCTCATATCAGCCGCATGCTGGTCGGGCCGGACTACCGCTTCCTGCTTCCGGTTTCCGCCGTGCTGGGCAGCTTTCTGCTGGTGCTGGCCGATGTAGGGGCAAGGATGATCAGTCCGCCGTACGAAACGCCGGTTGGCGTAGTGACAGCCGCCATGGGCGTGCCGTTCTTCCTGTATTTAGTCCGAAGAGAAGGGGGACGGTTCTCATGAACAGCATGCCGGGTAAATTTGGTTGGACGATGCTGGCGCTGGCGGTGCTCCTCTTTCTTGTCGCTTTAGTCAGCCTGAACCTCGGCGCCGTTTCGCTGTCACCCGGCGAAGTATTCCGGACGCTCATCGGCAGCGGAAGCGAGAAACAGCAGCTGATCCTGCTGCACATTCGGCTGCCTTCCATCGTGCTGGCGCTCCTCGTTGGCGCCGGCATGGCGGTTTCCGGGGCTATTTTGCAAAGCGCGGCGCGCAACGAACTGGCGGATCCCGGCGTCCTGGGGATTAATGCGGGAGCGGGGTTAGCGGTCGTCGTTTATATCACCTTGTTTCAAACTGCAACCGGAGGGCTGAGCACGCTAAGCACGTTCATGCTGCCGCTCTTTGCTTTTGCCGGGGCCTTATTGACCGCAGTTTTCATTTTCGTATTTGCCTGGAAGCGCGGACTTCAAGCCACTCGTCTCATTCTGGTCGGGATAGGCATTAACGCCGGTCTGAGCGCTATCCTGATTGCCCTGCAGCTGAGGCTGAATCCGCTTGACTTCATGAAAGCGGCGGTCTGGCTGTCGGGCGATTTGTGGACGACGCAGTGGTCGTTTGTATGGGCGCTGCTGCCTTGGTATACGGTGCTGCTTCCGTACACGCTGTATAAAGCTCATACGCTTAATGTATTAAATTTGGGCAGTCCGGTGGCGATGGGACTCGGTGTTCGTGCAGACCGGGAGCGCCTCATCCTTCTCGTGCTGGCGGTGGCGCTGGCGGGTCTCGGTGTGGCTGCCGGGGGAGGAATCTCCTTCCTGGGCCTCATCGCTCCCCATATCGCCCGCCGCCTTGTCGGGCCCAGACATCAGATGCTGCTGCCGACAGCGGCGCTGTTGGGCTCGCTCATCCTGCTGCTGGCGGATACGATTGGAAAAAACGCCTTGCCGCCCACCGAGATTCCCGCCGGACTGGTCATTTCCATGGTTAGCGCACCGTATTTTGTGTATTTGCTGATGAGAGTGAAGTAAGGCGGATGACGATGACCATTTTTGACCAGAAGACGGAGGAATTCAACCATGGACGGTAGCGATATTTTTGAACTTTCCATTCGTTCGCAGAACGAGTTAAGAGAGCTGGTAGGGACGCCTCACCAAGCGGTTGTAAAGAAAAGTGTTGCTCAGTTAGATGAACGTACCCAGGATTTCATCTCCATGTCGCCACTTGTATTCATTTCGACCAGCAGCGCAGAAGGGAAATGCGACGTTTCCCCCCGGGGGGATCAGCCGGGATTTGTGCACATTCTGGATGAGCGTCGATTGATGATCCCCGAAAAACCGGGCAACAGACGGGGGGATTCAATGTTTAACATTTTATCCAACCCTCATGCCGGACTTCTCTTTCTCATCCCCGGACTCCATGAAGTGCTGCGGATTAATGGACGTGCCTGTGTAGTCAAAACCGCTGACGTTATGCCGAAGTGGCCCGCGAACCAAGAGCCTCCTTTACTTAGCGTTGTGGTTGAGGTGGAGGAATGTTTTATCCATTGCTCCAGAGCTTTAAACAAATCTCAAATTTGGGATGTTGACACGTGGCCTTCGAAAGAGAACTTGCCTTCAGCAGCGGAGATGTTTCAAGCTCACTTGAAGATCAATGGCTACACACTGAAGGAATAGCCTTCGTCCTTGAAAGGGAACAAGGATGAAGGCGTTCGGATATCAGGTCCGATGCGCAATCTGCGGAAATATATTTCTCATTGTGCGGTAAGCGGTAAGGGCACCTGTTGAGGGTGCCTTATTTGTTTTTTCCATGATGCGGGGAAGCTTCCGGGGCAAGAAGGTATAGGCAGCTTTGGAATCTTCGCCGATGGAAGCGGGATGGGGCCTGCATGTGGCCAAGGGCTGCAAAGAAAAAGGAGAAAATCAGTAACAAGAGCGGAGCCTCGTTCATAAGTTGCAGTATATGTTGGATGGTGCGTTTGCCTAAAGCTCGTGCTTCCTGCACATTCCTGTTACGCGGCAAACTCCAACTAAACTAAATTTTCGGAGGTTAAATCATGGATGATTTCAAAAAAGAGCTTCAACAATTGAAAATTAGTGAATTCCAAGCAGGCGAGATGGTACCTATGGAGTACCAAGGCCAGTACGATCCGGCTCGACTATGCGGCTTCCAGTGCGGCTGCGGCGGCTTCCGATGCGGCTGCGGCGGTTTCCGTTGTGGCTGTGGCGGCTTCCGGTGCGGCTGCGGCGGCTTCCGGTGCGGCTGTGGCGGCTTCCGGTGCGGCTGCGGTGGCTGCGGCGGCTGCGGCGGTTGCGGCGGTTGTGCCCACCGTTGTTTCGCAGGCTAGTTTTCTGAAGGAAACCGCGGCTGGTATTGAAGAAAAGGTAACCCCTGCGCAGACCATGCATTTGTTTCGCAGGGGTTTTTTCTCAACAAGAAAAAGATTAGGCAAGTGGGACAACAAGCCGTACATAAGATAAAGATAAAACGTGAGGGCACAGCTTATAAAGCTGCTCGCGGTAAGGAGGAGCGGAATGACGGGTTTGAATCCTTCTATGCGTCTGAAAGTGAAAGGGGATACGTTTTTTCTTCCTGATCCAGATGGCCATGTCTATTTTCGAAATAACTCAGGCTCGTTCAAGTTGGAAGGCAGTACGATCGATCAATGGATCGAGAAGCTGATCCCGGTGTTCAACGGCAAGTACACGTTGGACGATTTGACGAACGGATTACCGGAACCGTATCGGAATCGGGTGTATGAAATCGCAGGAAAAATGTACGAAAACGGTTTTGTCCGGGATGTGAGTCAAGACCGCCCGCATCAATTGCCGGACGAAGTTCTCCAAAACTTTGCCCCGCAAATTGAATTATTGGACAATTTCGGCGATTCGGGCGCGTACCGTTTCCAATCCTATCGGGAAGCCCCGATATTGGCGGTCGGCTCAGGTTCCTTCCTGGCCTCGCTCGTTGCGGCGTTGTTCGAATCCGGCATGCCTAAGGTCCACGTGCTGATCACGAAGTCGGAGCCGGCCCACCGGTGGCGGTTGGCGGAACTGGAGGCGCATGCCCGCAGAGCCGATCCCGAGGCGGCGCTTGTAGAGGTTGGCCTGCAAGAGGGCTGGCGCGAAGCCGTGCAGCCGTTTCATTCGATTCTGTATGTGTCGGAGGAGGGCAATACCGAGGAACTGAGGGCTCTTCATGCGGTTTGCCGAGCTGAGAAGAAGGTGTTTCTCCCCGCCATGTGTATGCAGCAGGTCGGTTTCGCCGGCCCTGTGGTGCACCCGGACTCCGAGGGGTGCTGGGAGTCGGCTTGGCGCCGGATACACCGGTCCGCCATCGACAAAGACCCGCAGCTGCACCCGTTTTCTTCCGTAGCGGGAGCGATGCTCGCGAATGTCATTGTGTTTGAGCTGTTTAAAACGATTACGGGCATGACCGAAGCGGAATTGTACAATCAATTCTTCCTCCTTGATCTGGAGACGCTGGAAGGCGGCTGGCATACGTTCGTCCCCCATCCGCTGGTGACCGGACGTGCCGCCGTCCAATGGGTTCAAGATCTCGATGTGCGGCTCGAACACAGCAAGGACGGGGATGAATCCGGGGGTTTGCTTCCTTTCTTTAACCAGCTGACATCGCCGCAATCGGGCATTTTCCACAGTTGGGAGGAGGGCGACTTGAAGCAGCTGCCGTTGGCGCTATGCCGCGTCCGGCCGGCCGATCCGCTCTCGGAGGGGCCGGTTATGCCGCTGCCGGACATCATTGCTGCGGGACTGACGCATGAGGAAGCGCGAAGGGAAGCGGGACTGGCCGGGATCGAAGCGTATCTGTCGCGTATGGTCCGGCCGCTGGCAGAGGGTAAGCTTGTGCAACCGCATGAATTCGTCGGTGTGGGAGCAGGGGCAACCGTCGCGGAAGGCGTTAGCCGCGGGCTGCGTCATCGTTTGGACGAGGAACTGCGCAAGCGGCAAGAGGAGCGGCAGACAACGGTCATTCCGCTGCGGCTTCGAGCGGTAGAGGATGACCGCTGCCGGTATTATTTACAGGCGTTGACTACCTTGCAAGGAGAACCGATGATCGGGCTGGGGGAGGAACTGTGCGGATTCCCCGTAGCGTGGATCGGAACGGGCGGTCGCTGGTACGGCAGTGCAGGGTTGAATGCGACGCTGGCCTTGCGGCAAGCCTTGCAGCAGGCGCTGCTGAAGGTACAACATCCGGCGGCGCGTCTGACGCAAGCCGTCGAGGTGTTATCCCTGCAGCCTGAAAGAAACGCACGGCAAAGCCTCGTGATTTCCCCGTGTGAAGACGGGGAGCAGTCGAAGGTATTGCAATCGGCCCTGCAGGTCTTGAAGCGGAATCAGAAGCGGCTCGAAGTCTTCGAGCTGACGGCGGAACCGTTGTGGGAAGAGGAGCTGGCGGGTGCGTTCGGCGTGGTATGGCGAGAGGAGGAGCATCAATGAGCGCTGTCGTCGCGGTTGTCGGAGATGGACTGTTGGCCGACTATGTATGCAGCGAGTTGTCCGCCCAATATCAGGTCGTTCGTCAAACAGGTTTGAGAGATGGCATCCCGCAAGCAGCGGAGTTGGCGTTGCTGCTGCATGATGCGTGGCATCCCTCCGCGTATCATGAGGCCGAAGAGGTGTTCCAGTCGGCCGGCATTGCCTGGTTACGGGGCTTTGTCCACTTCGGCGAGGGCCTCATCGGACCGCTGGTTCGCCCGGGTATCCCCGGGTGCTCGCAGTGCGCCGACATGCGGCATCTGATGGCGGGGCGAGACCGCAAGGAAATGTGGGAGCTGCGGCAAAGCTTGGCTGCGCACGAGGGCTTCCGCCGCGATGCGTGGGCGTCTCGCACAGGACTGCTGCAGGCGGCTCACCTGCTCGCGGCGGAAGCCCGGCGAGCGCTTCAGGGAGAACCGGCCTTACTGGGAGACAAGGTATATGCCATCAACCTGAAAACGCTGCGCAGCTCGCTTCACTTCTTCCTGCCCAACCCGCTTTGTTCCGTTTGCGGGCAAGTGCCCGACGATTCGCCGGAAGCTGCGCACATTTCGCTGCAGCCTAATCCGAAGAGCAGCCCGGACAGCTTCCGCTGCCGTCCGCTGGACGAACTGAAGCAAGTTTTGCTCAAAGACTACTTGGATTACCGGACCGGCCTGTTGAACGGAAAAATGGTAGATCTCGTGTCGCCGTTTGCCGATGTAACGGTGAACCAGCCGCTGTTCACGGGCGATGAAGTTTCGGCGGGCCGGACGCACTCCTATGCGGAAAGCGAGCTGACCGCCGTTCTGGAGGCTTTGGAGCGCTACGGCGGCGTTACTCCCCGGGGCAAGCGGACCGTCATCCGCGACAGCTTCAGCCGTCTGCGGGACCAAGCGCTCAACCCTTTCCAGGTTGGCGTGCACGACAAGGCGCAGTATGAGCGTCCCAGGTTTCCGTTCAAGCCGTTTCATCCCGATCGTAAAATCGACTGGGTATGGGGCTATTCGTTCCTGCAGGAACGGCCGATTCTCGTTCCGGAGCTGCTCTCCTATTACAGCTTGGGCTGCGGACACGGCTTCGTTTATGAAACCTCCAACGGCTGCGCCTTGGGCGGAAGCCTGGAGGAAGCTATATTTTACGGTATTTTGGAGATCGTGGAGCGCGATTCCTTCTTGCTGACCTGGTACGCGCAATTGCCGCTCCCGCGCCTCGAGCTTCGTTCAGCGGACGACGAGGAGCTGCAGTTGATGGTCGAGCGTGTGCAGGCCGTGGCGGGATTCGATCTGCATGTATTTAACGCGACGATGGAGAACGGGATCCCCAGCGTCTGGGCCGTGGCGAAAAACAGGAAGCCGACCGGGCTGAACCTCATCTGTGCAGCAGGCTCCCATCTGGACCCGATCCGGGCGGTGAAAGGCGCGATTTACGAGTTGGCCGGTATGATGCGGACGATGGACGAGAAATTTGAGGCAAACCGGGAGGAATATGCGCGAATGCTCCAAGATTCGTCCCTGGTGCAGCAGATGGAACACCACTCCATGCTGTACGGTTTGCCGCAGGCGGAAGAACGCCTGCACTTTTTGCTCGATGAGAAGCGCCCGCTGCGAACCTTTAACGAAGAATTCAAGCCAAGGGAGAGACGGGCCGATCTGACTGATGATCTGATGAGTTTGATTCAAGTGTTCAACCGCTTGAACCTCGAAGTCATCGTCGTGAATCAGACGACAGCGGAGATGAGGCGAAACGGACTGCACTGTGTGAAAGTACTGATACCGGGCATGCTGCCGATGACATTCGGACATCACTTGACGCGCTTGACAGGATTGGAAAGGGTGCTGCGGGTTCCGGCCGAACTCGGCTATGTGAAGCAGCCGCTCACACCTGAACAGCTTAATCCGCATCCGCATCCGTTTCCATAAACGCGAGTAGGAGGGAAAGATGAGTCTGGATGCCTTTCTGCGCCATCTGCATGTTGACATCGACCAGAACAAACCCGCGGACTGGGAGGTGGATTGGGAAGACGCACCGCTTGCCTATAAGCTCTACCGGGGGCTGCCTACGGTCCCGTTGTCTGCTGAAATCCCGCTGACGCTTGAGGGACGGGTATCGCCCTCGATGCCCGCTCTTCGCGAAATCGGTCATTTCCTCTGGTACACCTATGGACTCACGCAGTTCAGTCAATCCGTCTTTTGGTCGGATCCTGCGGAACAAACCGCGGATCTGAGCTCAACCTGCCGGCGGTTTGCCCCGTCAGGCGGGGGGCTGTATGCCAATGAATTGTACGTGTATCTGAAACTGGACGATTTGCCTGCCGGGGTATACCACTACGATGCCGCGCACCATCGCCTGGTCTTGCTGCGCGAAGGACATTTCGATTCGTATCTGGCCCGGGCTCTTGGCGGCCGCTGCGAGGTGTCGGCTTGTTTCGCCGCCGTTTTTGTGTCGGCGATGTATTGGAAAAACTTTTTTAAATACCATAATTTCTCATACCGCCTTCAAGGGCTGGATGCCGGCGTGCTGATCGGGCAGCTGCTGGAGGTGGCCAAACGCTACAAGTTTGCTTCGGGGGTTTACTTCCAGTTTCTCGACCGGGCTGTCAACCATCTTATAGGGCTCAACGACAATGAGGAGAGCGTGTACGCCGTCATTCCTTTGTCCGTGGAGCCTGCGGTCACATGGTTCGGGGTCGGGAGCGACGGAGGCACGATGGGGTCGGCCGCACAACTAGGCCAGGAGCTGCCTGTGGTTCGGCACGACCACTATGTGCGGTCGCGGAGAATGGTGGAGTACCCGATGCTGATCCGCATGAATGAAGCGTCCCGGCTGGATTCGAGGGAATCGTTCCGGCAGGTCGGGGAAGGACGAACCGCTGAGGGCGGGGATCGGGCGGTGGCCTTGCCTCTTGTGAAGCGATTGTCCTATGATCTGGCTTCGGCTTGCCGAAAGCGGTATTCGCCGGCGATGGATTTCGCGTTGGCCAAGGTAAGCCGGCTGCAAGTAGCCGCGCTGCTTCACGAGGCGACGGCATCCTTCCCGTATTGGAACGACTTGGATGGAGCGCATGGACGGCCGCCGGAGTCCCGGGTATCGCTGCATGGCTGTTTACATCATGTAGAAGGCGTCCCGGATGGCGCTTACCGCTATGACCGCTCAGCTCATGCGCTGCGGCCCATACGTCCCGGTGACCACCGGTTCCGGCTGCTGCAGGGGACGCCTCCAGACATTGTCAATCTGTTCCAGGTGCCGCTCTGCCTGCACGTATCGGGGGACAAGGAGCACTACAAGTCTGAACTGGGCTACAGAGGATACCGCATCCAACAGATGGAAGCGGGAATGCTCGTGCAGCGGTTACTGCTTGCGGCATCCGCTCTCGGGATGGGAGGACATCCGCTGCTCGCCTTTGATGCGGCTGTGTGCGATGAGATCTACCGGTTAACGCCGCAAGGCAAAACGAGTCTGATCCAAATCGCAGTCGGCCCGTATCGGCATCGCCCAAGGCTGCAAGGAGGTTTGCACGGCTAGTTATCCAAGGGAAACTAGCCGCTATATTGGATAGGACTCAAGCCGACACCCGTAGTAGGGGGGTCGGCTTTCTTTAATCGATAAAGCCAGGATAAGCCGGCAAGAGGGATGGAGGGTAGGGGTTGTCGTGCCACAGCCCGTCATGCCACCAAGAGTAGCGGTGTTCGTGATGATCCCACGGATGGTGCCAGGCAGGCTCCGGCTGATCCCAATAGTCATGAACATAATCATCATGAAAATAGTAGTCATGATCGCGTACGTCTTGAAAGTAGTCCTCGTACAGGATGTAGTCTTGACGAGGCCAAGGATAAATTGACGGTTGAGCCGGACCCGGCTGCATCGGCTGGTAGGATGGGGGGACTGCCAGGGGGTTCTGTCCGGATAGTTGTTGTTGATTCATGTTTTTCCTCCCGCGGTGAAGTTGAGCTTTGTCGCGCCGGATCTATGCCTCTCCCTGCTTCGTACAGCCATGGATCTGATCCTTCGCTTAACATACTGCATCATATGCCGGCATGCGGGAAAAGGGCACTTATCCCTATACGCGGATGCCAAAAAAATCTTGAGCTGCAGGGGGAGTAAGAGTAATCTTAGAGAATAAATGTCAATATTCGGCTACCATTACGAAGAGGAAGAAGAGGAGATCAAGAATGAAAAACGGATCATGGGGAACGGCTATGGCCTCCATTCAATGGTTTATGTTTTTGCTTGCCGGATCTATAGCGTTTCCGATCATCATCGGCCATGCCTATCAACTGCCCGCCGATGAAATTTCCGGGTTCATGCAGCGCACGTTCCTTGTCGTGGGGGTATCGACTTTATTGGGGGGATGGTTAGGTCACCGCTTGCCTATCGTTGACGGTCCGGCCGGCATCTGGGTTGGGGTTTTTGTTTTAATGGGGCAGATGGCTTTCTTAAATCAACAGGATCCCATGGAGAACTTGCGGCTGCTGGAAGGCTCCATGCTGCTGGCGGGCACGATTTTGGCGGTCCTTGGGGCGGCGGGCTGGATGGAAAAGATGCTCAAGTTATTTACACCTCTGGTCAACGGGGTTTACTTGATCATCCTCACTTTTCAATTAAGCGGCGCCATGTTAAAGGGAATGATAGGGTTCAGCGGGACGTCGACCCCGATTGAACCGGGCGATGTCGCCGTTTCATTCTCCGTCTTCCTCCTGGTGCTGGCTCTCTCCATCTGGGGGAAAAGCTGGATGAAAAGCTATGCGGTCCTCACAGGGATGATTGCCGGGTGGGTGGTCTTTGTGCTGGTGAACGGGGGAGAAAGTATGCCCCGGGCGACGGCACTTGTATCCTTACCGGATCTATTCGCATGGGGATTGCCGCGGCTGGACGCAGGCACGTTCGTTTCCTCGGTCATGGTCTCGCTTGTACTCGTTTCCAGTGTCATCGTTTCGGTATCCTCTATGCGGCAGGTTCTTAGTGAAAGAGAGCAGATGACAGGCCAACCTGTCGGCCGTGAAGGTCGTTTAGAGAAGGGCGGATTGATCAGCGGTGTATCGACAATCCTGGCGTCCGTATTTTCAACGATAGCAACCGTTCCCTTTTCCGTCTCTTCAGGCTTTGTGCGCACGACCGGTCAGACCCGGATGCTTCCGTTCTTTATCGCCTGTCTGGCGTTTGCCGCGGCTTCTTTTTTTCCGTTCGTATACGCGTTCCTCTCCACGCTGCCCGAGCCCGTTGCGAATGCAGCCATGCTGGCGTTGTTTTCACAGATGGTCGGGATTGGGATCAGCTCGGTCCTGAAAGAAACGTTGGATCAACGGCGTCTGACCATCCTTGGCCTTTCGCTTACGCTTGGAACAGGAGTTATGTTTTTGCCGCAAGCCGTTTTCTCCGGATTGCCGACGGTCTTGCAGTATACCATGAGTAACGGCGTGCTGGTGGGGATTTTGACCGCCTTGCTGCTCGAGCAGACGTGGCTTCCCAAGCAGGCGCCGGTCAGCGAGGGCATTCGTCCTTAACGGGCGCTTCTGGAGAGCAGAACCGGCACGGGGAAAGTCTGATTTATGGATGTGCACAACAAAGGACCTGGCCACTTGAACTGAACCCCATTTATGGGACGCTGAAAAAGCACCTACCCTGCCTGTTGCCAATATTCTACTGGTGACAGGTAGTTTAATTTTATTTGAAAACGATCATTATTGTAATAACAAATGTACTCCTCGACAATTTGTTGTACAATAGAGTTCGGTATGTTTTTTATATTTTCTGCATAGAATGCTTCCGACTTTAGCACAGAGTGGAATGATTCTATTGCGGCATTATCGTGGCAATTTCCTCTTCTGGACATGCTCATGATAATGCCTTTTTCTTTTACATATTGTTGGAATCGCTTTGACGTGTAGACACCCCCTTGATCCGAGTGAAGAACTGTGTTGTTAACCCTTCTTTCCCTACAAGCTTCCTCAAGTGTATCTAAAACTAAGGTAATATCTTGACGAGTACTCATTTTATAGCTAATAATTTCCCCATTGTACATATCGAGAATGGAAGAGAAGTATAAGGTTTCTTCTCCAAAGTTTAAATATGTAATATCGGTAAACCACTTCTCATTGGGCCTGGTGGCTTTAAAATCTCGTTCAATACGGTTAGGTGCCACAATGGGATCTTGTCCGGTTAGAAATACCTTCTTCTTTCTTTTGGGTCTGCACAATAGCTGATGCAGCCTCATTAATCGTAAAATGCGTTTATGATTAATTTGTCTTTTTAAAATTTTACTTACCCTATTTCTTACTTTGCGATAACCGAGCCTATATTTATGTGCTTTGCATAGGTTAATCACAGCCTGTTCAACTTCATCCAATGTGGTATTTCGCTTCTTCCAACGGTAATACGTTGATTTCGTTACTCCTAAAATAAAGCACAATTCCTTAACCCTATACTTATTTTTGAGCTGTTCAATGACCTCAACTATGATTTTTGATCCCACCCCCTTGATATTTCCACGAACTTTTCCAGCACAGCGACCTTTGCTTTCAGATGCCTAATTTCCAGATCCTTTCGATCCGTTTCATTGAGTTCCTCAGGACCCTTTCCGTAGGTATACTGCTTCCCAATAGGTTGATTAAATCGGTAGTCCTCTCCGTCACGATACCATCTCATCCACCGTTTTAGTTGAGTTACATTCTTAATACCTAGTACATCCATAATTTCACGTCTTGTATACCCTTGATTCTTCATTTCAATTGCCTTCCATTTCAATTCAGCAGGATAATGCACTTTATTCCCCATAACAAAACAACCTCCCTAGAATCATTAGAATACGATTCAGGGAGGTGCTTTTTCTAGTCTCAAATTATGGGTTCAGTTCAACTCGGCCAGGTCCTTCATTTAGGTCACGTTTATGTTATTGCACGACCTCGGCTAAAATTTCATAGGATCGCAAACGGGCTTGATGATCATAAATTTGCCCGGCGACGATCAATTCGTCGGCCTGCGTTGCTTGAAGGTAAGCAGGCAATTCCTTCCGAATCGTCTCTTTATTCCCGGCAATGGTATAACTCAATTGTCTGCGAACCATAGCTTCTTCATGGACAGACCACAGAGCATCCATGCTTTCTACCGGAGGCTTCAAGGGGCCGGTGCCGCCGCGGATGAGGTTCAGGAATTGCTGCTCCTGTGACGTAGCCAGCTTACGGGCCTCTTCGTCCGTGTCCGCGGCAATGATGTTAATGCCAATCATGACGTAAGGCTTATCCAGCGCTTCCGATGGACGGAAATTGCTGCGGTACAGTTCTAAAGCCTGCTTGATATAATCCGGAGCGAAGTGGCTGGCGAAGGCGAAGGGAAGGCCCAGCTGGCCGGCCAGCTGGGCGCTGAAGCCGCTGGAGCCGAGCAGCCAGATCGGGATATTCAGACCTTCGCCGGGAATGGCGCGCACGCCCATCGGACGGGCGTCGGCGGCTGCCGGGTTCAAGTAGGCCCGGAGCTCGCTTAGCAGCTCGGGGAAATCATGGCCGTCGCTTCCCAGACCGCGCCGCAGAGCCCGGGCTGTAAGCTGATCGGACCCCGGGGCTCTTCCGAGCCCCAGGTCAATGCGGCCCGGGTAGAGCGATTCCAGCGTCCCGAACTGCTCGGCAATGACCAGAGGAGCATGATTGGGCAGCATGATGCCGCCGGAGCCTACGCGGATCTTCTTGGTGCCCGCTGCGACATGGCCGATAACCAGCGATGTGGCCGAGCTGGCAATCCCCGGCATATTGTGATGCTCGGCAAGCCAGTAACGGTTATAGCCCCACTTTTCGGCATGCTGCGCGAGATCAAGCGTATTGCGGAACGAATCTGCCGCTGTACCGTTCACAACGATGGGGGCAAGATCCAAAATGGATATAAGCATCTTTCGTTACCTCCTAAGGTCTATGCATGTGTTCATGCGTATGGGTGGGAAAGTGGGGAAGGACGAATTGTCCAAGCTCTTCAAGCACATCGTCAGCCGGCCGGATCCCCAGGGAAAGAATGAGCGCGACGTGATTGACCCCGATTTCCCGGAAGCTTTCCAAGAGTTCAATCAGCAAGTTCCTGCCTAGCCGGTACCCCAGATGAATCGGGGTAGGCATTTCGTCCGGATCCTCGCTCAGATCGATGAATAACGACTGGGAGAACGGTTTAAACACGCCGGGTGTTTTCTCTTCGATGCATCTGCGCCATTCCGCAATGGACCGGGCCTGATTAGCCACGTTCCGGGGATAGTACACCCATCCGTCTCCATGCTCGGCAATCCATTCTATGGTTTGTTGGCTGTAGCCCGTAATGAAGGTAGGCACCCTTCCGGCCGGTTTGGGAATCAGGTTTACATTTCCTTGCATGACGCCGAGAGGTAAGGAAATGATCGGGAACGATTCCGAAATAACCCTTTGCAAATAAGCAAAGGATTCCCGGAAGAGCTCGGATCGATCGGCATGAGAAACGCCTAGAGCCGGAAAATCGTACATGCGGTCTCCGGACGAAACGCCAAGGATCAAACGCTGCTGAAACAATTGATCTAAAGAAGCCGCCATTTTTGCAACCCGTGCCGGAGGATGAAGCGGCAATACAACGCTGCCGGTGGCAAGCGCTATCTGGTTGGTGCCCGCAGCGATATAGGTCAAATAAATCCACATATCATACAGATGGCCCGCATCGCCGAAAGAGGGATCATGCAGAAGAACATCGCGAAACCAGAGCGCGGAGAAGCCTAACTCGTCTGCGCGGCGAGCCAGTTGAGCCTGATTTTCCATGGTCGGAATGTCACGGCCTTTATGAGCTTCAATCGGGATAAAGAAACCGAGGGTGAGCTTATCTTTGGCATACATTTGCTTATAAGCTCTATTTTGTTCAATTGAATTCATTGTATTCGCCCGCTCCCATCCACGAATTTACAAACTCACATATCTACATATCTAAATTTTTAGATATATTAAACGCAATATATACATGGCTGAATTTCCAGTCGGAAGAAATTCAGCCATGTATCTTGGGCATGCTTTATTAAAGTTGATTCCGGATATAAGCAGACAACTGTTGCAGAGCGGCTTCGTTTCTCTTGTAGTAGGTCCACTGGCCGTAGCGGTTCACTTCTAACAAACCGGCCCTCTGCAGCATTAACAGATACTGAGAAACGGTCGATTGGGATAAGCCCGCTTTCTCTTGAATGTGGCTGACACAAACCCCGATTTTCTTACTGTCACCGCCTTCTTGGGAGGGAAAGTATTTGTCCGGTTCTTTCAACCAATGAAGAATTTGCAGGCGCGTTTCGTTCGATAGAGCTTTAAAAATTAAAATAGGATCCATGTGCTTCATTATATCGTCGAATACCGATATGTCAATATTCCAGAAAAGTGTAAATTTTGTCGATTCGACCTGCTACATCTCCTCATATGAATGCACTTCCTTGTAAACGGAGATAAGCACCAGCGCAGGACCCTCGCCGGTGTTCGTTACTTTATGGGGGACACTGGCATTCCAGCTGAACGAATCCCCTTCTTCCAGTACGGCTGAATCTTCGCCCTGCTCTGCCAGCAGGGTTCCTTTCAAGACGAAATGGCATTCTTCTCCCTCATGGATGTGATCGCCGGTCGTTGCCCCCGGGGGGAATTCGACGATCATCATGCGCAGTCCTCCCTGTGCCGAGAGATGCTCGACCTTCAATTTTTGTTTGCCGGTTGTGGTAAGCTTTCTTTCTTCCTTTCGAGTCACCTGCATCCGTTGTTCTTCGTGGAGCAGCAAATAAGGGAGAGGCACTTTGAGAAAGGCGGCTATGCTCTCTAATGTAGCGATGGAAGGAGAGGTTTTATTATTTTCGACATTGCTGATAAACCCTTTGGATAGACCGGTTCCCTCGCACAGCTGGGGAATGGTTAGTTTTTTACGTTTGCGTATAGCGCGAATGGTAGCTCCGATATTCATCATGAATGCCCCTTGGTTTAGTCGTAAATATATAATATTCATAATACCAAACAAACGGTTGACACTCCAAGCGTCGCATGATAGTTTAAAGTTAACAAATATGAACCTAAGTATTCTATAAGAATACAAACGAAGGGAGATTGATTCCGTGACTATCGACTATAGATATGACGTGCAGCTGCCTTCTTCCTATGACCCCGAGAAGAAGTATCCGGCCATTTTCGCCCTGCATGGACTTGGTTCTAACGAGAAGAACATGATGGGCTTATTGGACGGGTTGAAGGATGATTTTATTGTGATCGGCGTCCGCGGAAATCTGTCCCAAGGGAGCGGGTATGCTTATTTCCATATTAAAAGCATCGGCAATCCGATTCGCGAACACTTTGATCAATCGATCCGGGAGCTGGAACGTTTTATCCGCTGCGCTACCGATAAATATGCCATTGACCCTGGCCGCCGCTACCTTCTCGGTTTCAGCCAGGGTGCGATTCTTTCCATGTCGCTGGCGCTGGTCATGGGAGAGCAGTTGAAAGGGATCGTTGCCTTAAACGGATATATTCCGGCTTTCGTGCAGCACGAATACCCGCATCAACCGGTGAAGAATATGTCCGTCTTCATCTCCCACGGCGAGTATGATCCCGTATTTCCGCAGCAGCTGGGCGACGCGAACCATGCCTATTTCCGCGGATTGTCCAACCATGTCACGTACAAAACGTATGCGGCCGCCCATGAGGTGACCTCCGATAATCGAAGAGATTTCACGCTATGGCTGCTGCAAGATGCCAACAATAACCGATAAGGAGCTTCCCTGTGATCCCTTCCTATTTTATTGCGCATGGCGCCCCGTCGCTGGCGTTGGAACAGAATGAATACACGGCCTTTCTGAAGCAATTGGCTTCAGAGCTGCCGAAGCCGAGAGCCATCGTCCTGTTTTCCGCCCACTGGGAGAGCAGAGAACAACAAATCTCCGGCGCCGAATCGTATGATACGATCTATGACTTTTCCGGGTTTCAAAAGGAGCTGTACGAAGTTCAATATCCTGCTTCCGGCGATTCGGCGATTGCAAGCGAGATTCAAGATTTATTCCGGCAAGAGAACATTGCCGCCGGAATCGATACCGTCCGGGGATTGGATCACGGCGCTTGGGTCGTCCTGCGTCTGCTCTATCCGGCGGCCGATATCCCGGTCATCGCGCTCTCCGTCAACCGTCATTTGTCGAATGCCGAGCAATACCGGATCGGCAAAGCGTTATCCTCTCTTCGGGAGAAACATATATTGATGATCGGAAGCGGGGGAACGGTGCATAATTTGCGGCGCTTGGAGTGGGGAGGATCGTCCCGTGTCAACGATTGGGCCTTGCAATTTGATAGCTGGCTGGAGGACAAGCTGACAGCATGGGATCTGGAGGCGCTATTTCAATACGATCGCTTGGCGCCGTTTGCCCGGGAAGCCGTGCCGACCCCGGAGCATTTTATCCCCTTACTGCTGGCTATGGGAACCGGCGACCCGAACCGAAGGGCGAGCTTATCGCACCGAAGCTATCAATACGGCAGCTTGAGTTTAAGCTGCTGGAAGTTCGAGTAAGGCGAGCGCAGCATGGAGCGGTAAGCGACGCTGATCACGGCCAAGAAGCCAAGTGTCAGGAAACCGAAGGAGATCAAAACAAAATTTTCCAAGACAGGATTGACAAAATCAGGATAAACAAATAGAATGATTATAAGATAATAAATTATAAGCCGATAATTAAAAGTAAGTAAATTTCATTAGGAGGCATCATATCTATGGCTAAATCGAAATGGAACGTCGATCCCACGCACAGCAGTATCGATTTCACGATTAAACACATGATGATTGCTAAAGTTAAAGGAGCCTTTCATTCCTTCGAGGCCCAGATTGAAGCCGATCCGGAAGACCTCACATCGGCCGATATTCAATTGCAGGTCGACTTAAGCAGCATTGATACACGCAATAACGACCGCGATAATCATTTGCGCTCGGCCGATTTCTTCGATATTGAGCAACACCCGAAATTGACGTTCCAATCTACTCAAATCACCAAAACCGGCGATGGAGAATACGATGTGACCGGCAATCTGACGCTTCATGGCGTAACTCGTTCCGAAACGTTCTCCGTCACATTCGAGGGTGCGGGCAAAGATCCGTGGGGGAATGAGAAAGTCGGATTCAGCGGGCAAGGAAAACTCAAACGCAGCGACTATGGTTTAACGTATAACGCTGTCCTGGAAACAGGCGGAGTGCTCATCGGCGATGAGGTTAAATTTACGATTGAAATTGAAGCTTCCAAGCAAGCGTAACGATAAGGGAAAGGCAGGGGGGCACAGCCCGCCTGCCTTTTTTCGGCTTTATCCGTCCGCACCGGGAGAAGGGGATCCTAGCCGGCCGAGTCAGGCGGTTCCCCACGATTCGTGAAAGATAAGATGGGTAAGACTTCTTCTTTTTTCCCAATTCGCTGCTTCCAGGATCGGTTTGGAGGGATAATGCTCGGTATATCCAACGGATAGCAGAGCAACAGGCTCGATGTGGGGAGGGATACTTAAAATATCACGGACGTCGGCTTTTTTATAAAAGCTGACCCAGCCCATAGCAAGACCCTCGGCGCAGGCTGACAGCCACATGTTCTGTATGGCGCAAGCCGTAGATAAGATGTCGGTTTCCGGGATCGAATTTCGTCCTAAGACATGGGAACCTCCGCGAGTGGGGTCGCACGTGACACAGATGGTCAGCGGCGCCTGCTTGATGCCTTCCACCTTTAAGCTTAAAAACTGGTCCTGCCGGCCGTCTTCGTAATGGATGGCCAACGCCCGTCTTTCTTTATCGGCTGCCCAAGCCAGCCTTGCCTTAATCTCTTCCTTCGTTATTAAAATAAAATTCCATGGCTGCATGAAGCCTACCGAAGGGCCATGATGTGCCGCATCAAGCAAATTCATGATCGTTTCAGGAGGAATCGGATCGGTTAAAAAGGTTCTTACGTCTCTTCTCGTGTGAATGATTTTGTAAAAGGCTTCTTTTTCTTGTTCGTTAAACACGCAGGCATCCCCCCATGACAAAACACGTCTATACGCCTTTCATTATACCGAAAAAGGAAACGTTTGGCTGCCGTATTGGATGCGGGAGTGAATGGGTTTGCTCAAGGCGCAATACTTTTCTCTACGACAAATTCGTCTGCAATCATCCTCCATATATCGGGATCCTCCATCCCTAACCGCCAAAGGGCAATTCCCCGGATGCCAAGGCGCTGGGCCGCCAGAAGCTTGGCGCGAATGCTCGCCGCATTCTCAAACCATACTTCATGCTCGTTGCCGGACTCATCCGTATAAGCGAACATAGGCGTTTGTGTTTTTTGATCGAAAGTGATGGTTTTATTGTATTTTTTCGCAAGGTCCATCGCCATATCGTAAGTCGCATACGTATTCCGGCCGGTCGTCAAATTGAAATCAAAACCGAATACGGAAACGGCAGCCGTAATTTTTCGGCCCGGCATTTTCGTTAAGGCATATTTGATGACGCTTTCCATCCATCCGATGGAAACGACCGGACCGGGGCCGCTTCCCGGCCAGCCGTGCTCGTTATAAAGCATGACCACCAGCTCATCGACAACTTCCCCAAGAAGCGCATAATTGAATGGAGCGGAGAAAGGATTGGTCGGTTCGTCAGAAGTGCGTGACGGGGCAGCGACGGAATAATAATACCCTAAACGCTTTAATTCCCGGCCCAATTCCCGATAGAACGAGTTAAGCAATTCTCTGTCCTCGTAATGAACATCTTCAAAGTCGATATTCACGCCGTCGAAGTTATAGGTTTGAAGAAGACGTATCACATGTTGGATAAACCCTTTGCGGGTATCGGAGCTGGCCAGCATCCGCCGGACCACTTCCTTATTGACCTCCTGATTGCCCCGTTCATATAGAAGGTTATGAATGGTGGCAAGCATTTTAACATTGTGGCGGTGACCGAACTCGACCTCTTGCCGCATATAAGAATCATCGAACACGGGAAACTTCTCGACTTGCGTCGGGCTTTCCCTGTTTATACGGAAATGGAACATCCCGACATTGGACAGCTGGGCGCTTTGCTGCACGAAGACCTGATGGGAGCTGGGCAAGGTCGGTCCTTCTTCTTCCGTATAATAGCCCAATATTTCCTTGATCGGGCGTTCGCCGTCATGCGCAACCAGGTTGACGACGTCGCGGAATATCCAGCCCGGCCTGTTGTTATATAGCCGAACCCGAACCCAATCGCCGGCAATCCCGGTCACAGGAAGACGGGCGCCGCGGTCCATTTGGGCGATGACCGAGAACCCCGTCCCCGCATAGCTGCGCACATTGGCCGTTTCGACCGTGACCACCACCTCGGTATAGACGGGAATTCGCAGTCTTTGGCCCACATAGAGCGATGCCGATGTCAGGCTGTTCAGGACCATGATCGCATCTACGGTCGTGTTGAATCTCCGGGCAATCGAGTAGAGCGAATCGCCCGGCTGTACTTGGTACATGAACGGCAAAGCTACAGGAACAGTCAACGTTTGGCCGACGTAAAGGACGGACGAAGTCAGACGATTCGCTTTCATTAAAGCCTCTACGGTAATTCCGAACCGTCTGGCGATGAGATAAAGCGAATCGCCTTGTTGAACCACATAAGTCAGCATGGACAATCTCCCTTTACACGTTTATCCATACTATGCTATTCACAAAGCCTATCCAATAGGACGGACATGCAGAAGATGATCGGGATGCCCCGGAAGAAACTTCTTCCAAAAACGCTTGACATACCGACCGACGGTCTGTATTATGAAACATATAACATACCGACGGTCGGTATACAACAAAAATAAGTGCTCGGAAAAGGAAGGGATACGAAATGTCCACCCGTAAATACGTCATTTTTGCCTTGTTGATCAACGGTCTCGCACCTTGGGCCATTTATGAATGGTTATCCCATTACATGAGCAGTATAGCGGCCTTATCCATTGCAACGCTAGTGCCGCTCGCGGATAACGTCGTTCATTTGATCAAGCACAAGAAGCTGGATGCGTTCGGGACGTTAATGCTTTTCACTTTGGTGCTGACGCTTGTACTCGTATCCTTCGGGGGAAGCGAGAAAATATTGCTGGTTCGGGAGTCGCTTATTACGGGAGCGGTTGGACTCGTCTTTCTGGGCTCTCTTTTGTTCAAGCGTCCGCTCATGTTTTACCTGGTTGTCCGATTTCTCAATAAGGACATTTCCGACAATTGGAAATATGATTATTTCCGGTTTGTCATGCGATTAATGACCTTGGTTTGGGGGGGCATGCTGCTTCTGGAGTCGGTTGTCCGTGTGATCCTGGTGTTTCAACTGACCACCTCGCAATTTCTGGCTTTGTCCAACTTCGTGCTGTATGGTTTTGTCGGCGCGGCTATTGTATGGACCGTCGTTTATCGGAAGAAATCTGCCCGGCGTCTTGAACAAATCAAGCTTCAGTCGGAATAAGAAGAGAATCGGGGGGTAGCTATGCATATTGCAGCCTTGCAGCGTCAGGATCATAAGAGCGTGATGCATTTGTACAAAGCGGTTACGAGTCACCTCAAAGAGAACGGTATTTATCAATGGGACCGCTTCTATCCGAATCGGTTCGTCATTCATAACGATCTCAAGAACGGCTGCCTGTTCGGGGTGAAGCAGGATGGGGCCGTCATTGCGGCGGTCGTCGTGGATGAAAAGCAAAGCTCCAAATATTTACAAGTAAACTGGCAAGATCGTCAGGGAAAAGCAGCCTGTATTCATCGTCTTGCGGTTCATCCGGATTATCAGGGAATGGGACTCGGGAAGAAGCTGCTTCAATTTGCAGAGCAATATACGTTAACGCAAGGATGCTCCAGCATCCGGCTGGATGTGTACTCCGCGAATGAGACGGCATTAGCGATGTATACACGAGCCGGGTATATGCATACCGGAGCCGTCCAATTTCCTTTCCGGAGTACGCCTTACTATTGTTTTGAGAAAATATTGTAAATGCACGCGCATTACAATTATCTGCCGTTACAGCAAGCAGCCGCAGGCGTATGCCTGCGGCGTTCTTCTCAATAAGGCTCTGCTTCGTGTCCCTTTTGCTGCGCTTTCTTGACAGCTTGTTCAGGATCGGTTTGTCCGCTTTCGATTTTGATCTGATCGGCCCGGGTTAACCCTTCTGTCACACGCCGGCCGTAGTCGGCGTCCGCTTCCGTAAAATGACGGATCATGCGCTCGCGGATATCGCTCTTGCACATGCTGAGCGCATCGACCAGATTGTTAATGAGCTCATCCCGTTCCCAATCCTCGAATGACCGGTACGTCTCGCCGGCCTGCTTGAAGTCGCACGTCCGATCGATCTTCTGGCGGACCAGCTTCGCTTCGTAGTAGGGCTCGTGATCTTTGCCCCGCTTGGGCGCCTCCTGCAAACCGCCCATGGACGAGGGCTCGTAGTTCACATGAGGGTTTTGTCCGGGGGCGCGGTCCGGGCGATACTGCATTTGTCCGCCGCTCTGGTTCGTTGCGACATGTGTCTTCGGCGCATTAATCGGAAGCTGCAAATAGTTGGTCCCTACGCGGTGCCGCTGGGTATCGGAATAGGAGAACGTGCGCCCCTGCAGCAGCTTGTCGTCCGAGAAGTCCAGCCCGTCCACCAGAACGCCGGTACCGAATGCGGCCTGTTCGACTTCGGTGAAATAGTCCTCGGGGTTGCGGTTCAACGTCATCTTGCCTACCGGCAGGAAAGGAAATTGATCGGTAGGCCACAGCTTGGTAGGATCCAGCGGATCAAAATCGAGTTCGGGATGCTCGTCGTCGCTCATGATTTGAACGCAAAGCTCCCACTCCGGATAGTCGCCCCGCTCGATGGCCTGGTACAGATCCAGTGTCGCATGGTTGAAATTCACCGCCTGAATCTCGTTGGCCTCCGGCTGCAGCAGGTTTTTAATTCCCTGCTTCAACGGCTCCCAATGGTACTTCACGAGCACAGCTTCCCCAGCCTCATTTACCCACTTGTAGGTATTGACGCCGGAGCCCTGCATTTGCCGGTAGTTGGCGGGAATCCCCCATGGAGAAAAGAGAAACGTGATCATATGGGTAGCTTCCGGACTTAACGATACAAAATCGAAGAAGCGCTGCATATCCTGCACATTCGTAATGGGGTCCGGCTTGAAGGCGTGAATCATGTCGGGAAATTTCAACGGATCGCGGATAAAAAAGATCTTCAGGTTATTGCCCACCATATCCCAATTGCCGTCTTCGGTATAAAATTTAACCGCAAACCCGCGGGGATCGCGGAGCGTCTCCGGCGAATGCGTGCCATGTATGACCGTAGAAAATCGGACGAAGACAGGGGTTTGTTTTCCCGGCTGCTGGAGCAGCTTGGCGCGGGTGTATTTCGCAATGGGCTCGTCCCCGGCTTTCCCGTAGGCCTCAAAAATACCGTGGGCTCCGGCTCCCCGCGCATGAACGACCCGCTCCGGAATGCGTTCACGGTCAAAGTGGGTAATCTTCTCCAGGTAATGGTAATTTTCCAGCGTACTGGGCCCCCGGCTGCCAACCGTTCGGATGTTCTGGTTGTCCGTGACCGGATGCCCCTGACGGGTCGTCAGCGTTTGGCTCGCTGCGGAGAGATTGGGACTCGTTTCGCTTTTCTTATCGTGATTCAATGGTATACCCCTTTCGGATTAAAGTTTCCGAATACTATTATTTGCCAGTCGGCACCCGTATCATTCATGGATTTACATTGGTCAAAGGCTGAAAGTGAAGATCATAAGTGACGGAAATTTTCATTTTCTCCCACTGATCTATCCATTCTTGTTCGGGGACGCCCTTCGAGAATGGGGTTCGCGTGACATTCCCGAGCTGCAAGGGATCGACTTTCCAGCGCTGCATTTTTTGCAGCAGGGCTGTAGTCTGTTTCTCCAGGTAGGACTTTATTTCCTGGTTGAGCTCGGCTAATTGGCCGGGTTCCAATATATTTTCATTCCCCCGGTATTCCTCAATCCGGCCGTTCAGATCGACGTGCATATACATGGACGAATGATCTTCATTGATTCGCGTATTGACCTTGGAGCGAATATGACCTACAGCGACCGATAATTCCGGTATGGGGAGGAATTTCAGGTAACGATTGTTGCCAATGAGCTGGATAATTTGGTCATCGGCTTGTTTAACGTTTGCTATAAGCTTGTCATGCTTGAAGAAAGCAGTTCCTTCGTAAGTGAAATTTTCGTTGTTAACCTTGAAGACAGGCAGCGTCGGGTACGAATACGGAGAGTACAGCTTTTTCATGAAATGATGGAGATTGACGATCGTCAGCTCTCCTTGATTTTTTTTCTCGTAATGTTTGAGCATGCGGTAAAGAAAATAATCAAGTTTTTCTTGCTTTAGCAGTTGACTGTTGATGTAATCGTCAAAGCTTCCTTTTACGATCACCAGATAAAGGCGATGCGAAATATCGGGGTCCGTCAATAAGTTGTTAAGCAGCGAATTGATCCCTTTTTTGGCAAGGTCTTCATGGATTAACAGGATTCGAAGCTGTCCGGCTTTCAATTCGCGGTAATAAAGCAAATTAAATCCCTTTCCCCCTTGTTTAATGAGATCGACCTGCAGCCTGAGAATACGCTTTCTTTCCCTGATCAGCGGCGGGACCAGCGTGCTGATCGTCAGCTTCCCTTCACCCGCATCCTCAAGCGACCAGAAAATGACAGGGGAAAGCTCCTCGATCAAATTGTTCTCCACGAACGGGGCGCATCCTGTCAGCAGCAACAAACCGCTCAATACGACCATTAACGCACACCTTTGGATATGCCGCATAGCTTAGACACGCCTCTTTCGTTTAAGGGTTATCAGAAGGACTGCGGGAGCGAGCACATACGTACATGCGCCTGACCAGCTCTGCAGGCTGAGCCACATGTTCTGATCGGTTCCTGCATCCCAAAACCAATTGCTTACCGCTAACATACAGAGAAGTACAGCCGTACCGCTTAACAGAAGCCCGATCTGGCTGGTCTTGGCGTGTACTCTGCCTGCAATGATCCGCACAGCCCCATAGCATAATAACAAGAAGAGAGCCATCGCATACATGAAGTAAATCATATGTACCGACACCAGAAAGATGTCCACGCGCTCAAAAACCGGGGATTGCAAGTATCGTACCATACTCACAATCGGAAACTTGATCGTGTTCAAGTAGTGGGAACCATAAAATAATAACGCGCCGATAAACAGAAACAAATATTCCCAAATTGTGTATGCATTTGCAGCAGTAAAATATTTCAGCGTCTTCTGCCGCGGATTAAGCCAAGGGGTTAACAGGATCAAATATTCCGGACCTGACAAGGCGGACAAAATGAATAACAGCGATTTCCATGTAAACGCCGACCCGCTTGCAGGGATCAGCGGATATAAATCGGTCAGCGATGCAGTCGGCGAAAAATAAAAGGGAACAAAGACGATAACCATCCAGCACGTACTTAAATAAGCGATCATGATAAAGCGGATCATGTTCTCCATGCCTTGAGCCGCCAAGTAAAAACTCATCAGGATGGGAAAAAGAATCAGCCAATTCCGGTTCATCGACGGAAAAATATACTGATGAATAATATCGGTGTAGCCCTGCGTGACAACGGTGATCTTGATCAAGATGAACAATAGGCCTGCCATCGCAAGCAAACGCACCGTCCGCTCGCCAAAAAGCAGCACAAATCCTTCATAGCCCTGTTCAGAAAGATCGGAAGCAAACCATCTGGAGAGCATGATCAGATTAACCTGCGATAATAACCCCATGGCGATAATGGCCCAGATCATATAGGGATGAACTAAAAACGCAGGCATAACCAGGACGAAGTAAAGCATTTGAAGCCGGTTTACCAGAAACATGGCGTATACGCCGCCATAGGGAGACGTTTTATTGAATAGTGAAGAAGACGTCAAGTTATTTTCTCCTTTGGCCGTTTTCGCCATTTATATAAAGGCTTTAAAGATTCAGGACGGACATTCATGAAACGCAAAGGACCGCGTATGAAAAGATCCATCCATTCTTTCCAGTAAAAGGGGGATACAGGCGCCAAATAAGGTTGTTTCAGGGAAGTAAGTCCATTCAGATGAGCAAGCACTGCGGTCGAACCGAGCACCATCCCGGGGATACCCAATAAAGACGCGAGCGCCAGAAAAAGGAACTGAATGATCAAACTTGATTTGGTCACCAGATAGTTGGGAACCAGGAACGAGGCAACGGCCGAAATACCCATCAGAACAATCAATACCTGACTGGCGAAGCCGGCTTGCACCGCCGCTTGTCCGATGACGATACCGCCGATCACCCCAAGGGTTTGACTTGTTTTGGTCGGCATCCGCAAGCTGGCTTCTTTCAGAATTTCCAGCGTAACCAACATCAGAAACGCTTCCCAGAACGGCGTAAACGGCAATTTGCTTCTCGATTCCAGGATAACAAAAAGAATTTGCAGCGGAAGCATCTGATAGTGGTGCGTCGTTAAGGCAACGTACATCGGAATCAGCGTGATCGACAGGAAGAAGCTAAAGTATCGAAGACAACGCAAAACACTGGCCACCAGCCAACGGTTAATGTAGTCCTCAGGGGACTGAAACAGATGGAACAAGGTAATCGGAGCGATTAAGGCAAACGGTGTATTGTTCACCAGCAATACAAGTTTACCCAGCCCAAGCGAATACGCGCAGGAATCGGGCCGGTCCGTTTGCATAAACTGCGGAAACAAACTGTGATTCTGGTCCTCCATGAACGCGGCAACATGGGAGGAATCCAGAAAAAGATCGAAGTCGATCGCCGTTATTTTATTTCTTGCTATGGATATGAACTCCGGGTTGGTCAATCCATCGATGTACATGAGGACAACCGTTGTTTGACTTAGGGAACCAAGCGTAAATGTCTCCGTTTTTAGCGCCGCTAAGGGAAGCCTCCTGCGAATTAAAGTAATATTTTGTTCCAATTGTTCGCTGAAGCTGTCTTTAGGTCCGAATATAATGGTTTCCGTTTCGGAGGTTTCGATGGAACGGGCCAACGGATTGGGTAACGGCACGGCCCACCACTCGTCCCGGATTCCGTCATGGATGAGCACGGACCCTTGCAGAAGGTGCTTCCTCGCCTCATTCAAAGCCGTGATTTTCGCATCATGGGGGGCCGCCAGACTGCCGATGATCGTGTCGTGAGAGCGGCCGTTCAGCGGTCCGATAACGGCTTCATTCAAACGCTCCTGATCGATTAACGTTCGAATGAACAGAAGTGTCACCGGATGACCCTGTCCGGTTTGGCGTTCTATGATTTCGGCATCATTCATGTTCACTACGAGTTGTTTTAGGGCATCGAGTGTTACGGACATGATCATTCATCACCTGGAGTTCATATTTGACCACGCATGTTCAAGAATATGGCATATGAGGATCATCGGCTTTATTATGTTCAGGCAGGTGTGCCTTTATCCAGAACGAGGAAATGGTTTGGTGAATATATATACCTAATACAGCATGGGGAAAACTTGCCAGCCCTAAATCGCAAGTAATCTGGATGTTAAGGCTGAAACATGGTATAATTTCATTATAATCATCGGAAAAGGAGGTGTATTTGCATGTTCTCGCGTGATATCTCGTCCAATCGTTGGATTCCTTTAGTTTTAATGATGGTGTTTATGCTTTTCGCTACTCCGACTCCCGGTCTCGAGGTAAGCGCCGGCGAATCGGCTCGCACCTCAATGTCTCATGGCATGGAATTTTTTACCTCCAACCAAGCGACTGTTCGGAAGCACTCCTCGGCTACCGAAGGCTTGCGGCTTGCAGGGCATATCTCTGCCTTCTCTTTTCTGCTGCTTGCTATGAAGAATGCCGCCTCGAGAGCGCTTCCAAAAGCCCGCGTTTCCTTTCGTCCGCAAATCGCGCGCCGTTTAACCCGGCTGTTATTATCCCCCATTAAGTTTACCTCCCTCTTCGTGTAGTTGTTTCTTCCTGCCCCTGTCGGTTATTGACAATCTGACATGCGATCATTCCATGAACGAACAGCCTTTTTTCGGTTATGTCCGAACGTTTATTTGTGCTGGGCTCATCTGTAAACTGAATCTTCCCAATTTTTCAAGGAATGCGATAATCAAATGCGCACTTGCTTCGTTTAAAAAAAACGACAGCGTAGGGTCTGTTTGCTGTTGTCTGAAAACTGTCCCTATAAGACGATAATGATACCATGGACCTTGCGCCGAAACGTTCTGTACGTGTCGGATTAAGGATAGGGAAAATTAAATATAGGAGGGTTATCGATATGACAATTCGAGAAAGCGATCTCCCTGGAATCGGGAAAAAATTTCAAATCACGACACGGGGGGGAGACAAGCTGGTGATCGTCGTCCATGATGACGGCAGGCGGGAATGCTACCATTTTGATTACGAGGACTCCGACGAGAGTATTTCTTTAGTTACGCTGGATGATGATGAAGCGCGGTTAGTCGCGGGCATTATTGGCGGGATGACGTACAAGCCAAAGGCGCTGGAGACGATGGAAATGGCGCTGGATGATCTTATTATTGAATGGTATCGGGTGGAGCCCGAGTACAAATGCGTCGGCAAAACCATAGGCGAGCTGAACGTGCGTCAAACTTCAGGCGCAACCATTATCGCCGTTGTCGAGAAGCAATCCAAGCATATCAATCCGGGGCCCGAAGTTGTCCTAAAGGCGGAATCGACGCTTGTTGTAGCGGGAGAAAGGAGGCAGCAGAAACATTTCAAAAATATTCTAATGAATGGAAGTGAGTGACCTATGAACTACATCGTATTTGAAATCGGGTTGGCGATTGCGCTCATTGCGCTTGCCGGACTGCTGTCCGCCAAGCTGCGCTTCTCCGTTATTCCCTTCTATATATTGGTTGGCATGGCGGTCGGCCCGCATTCCTTCGAGTGGTGGCACTTTGATCTGAGGTTTATAGAAAGTGCGCCATTGATCGATTTTTTGGGCCGGATAGGCGTTCTGTTCCTGCTCTTTTATTTGGGGCTTGAGTTTTCGGTGGGGCGGTTGATTAAATCGGGCCGGTCCATCGCTGTAGGCGGTACCATTTATATCGCGATCAATTTCACGCTGGGTCTCCTGTTCGGCTTCGTGGCGGGGCTTCCCTTTCTGGAGATGCTTATCGTAGCGGGGATTACGACGATTTCCTCCAGTGCGATCGTGGCCAAGGTGCTGGTTGATCTGAAACGTACGGCCAATCCGGAGACGGAGATGATACTCGGCATCATTATGTTCGAGGACGTATTTCTCGCTATCTACATCTCGGTCGTCTCCGGTCTTGTTCTCAGCGGCTCCTCCTCGTTGGGAGGCGTCCTCTTGTCCGCGTCCATCGCGCTCGGGTTTATGCTGCTCGTGCTGATCATCGGACGCAAAGCGGTTCCGCTGCTCAACCGGCTGTTGAATATTCGCTCGAATGAGCTGTTCTTGCTCGTCATTTTCGCCGGGCTGTTCATTATCGCCGGGTTCTCGGAAACGATCCATGTGGCGGAGGCGATCGGAGCGCTGCTCGTCGGGCTGGTGCTCGCCGAAACCGAGCATATGAAGCGGATCGAGCATCTGATTTTACCGTTTCGCGATTTTTTCGGGGCGATCTTCTTCTTCAGCTTCGGTCTGACGATCGATCCCTTCTCGCTCGGCGGCGCCGTCTGGCTGTCTTTAGGCGCGGTCGCGCTGACGCTGCTCGGCAATTTCGCCGCAGGCATGTGGGCCGGGCATAGCGCCGGCTTGTCTCCGAAAGCGTCTGTGAATATCGGACTCACGATTGTGGCGCGCGGCGAATTTTCAATTATTATGGCCAACCTGGCCAAAGCGGGAGGCTTGCTGCCGATCGTGCAGCCGTTTGCGGCGCTGTACGTATTGATTCTGGCGGTGCTGGGGCCGCTGCTAACGAAGGAAACCAAAGTGATATACAAAGGCCTGGATCGCGTATTTAAACTATCCCGATTAAACCGTGAGAAACAAAAGGGATAAAGCTGGAGCAGCAGGAATGCGAGTCTGTTACAAAAGCGTCGAGTCAAGGAGCTTCTAACCCATGTGGTGAGGAGGAACCCAAGTGAGACATGAACTGATGATATACGATGCAGTCTTTTATGCGATTGTGCTGGCAACTTCGTTTATCGCGGGATATCGGTTGCTGAACGTGCGGTCGTTGAATCGGATGATGCGGATTAACACCCGCCATGGGGATATCATGGAGGAAGCGGTCAAACGGGAGACAGGGCGTAACCTGGTACGGTTTGCAAGCATACAAAGCGGGGATCGCGCGGTCGTGCACAGGCTGCAATTGGTCATCTACAGGCTGGAAGAGCTGACACTGCGAGACCTCATTCATTCCATCGATCCCGACGCCATTGTTGACGTTGTCCCGATGGATCGCGAGAACGGAGAAAACGACGGAAATACGCGGCATTCGCTAGGAAAGCCGCCGCGTGTTTCCAAGTATGGAAATGTGTTTTATAAATAAGCGGCAGGTGAGACCCGGCGCCACCTGATCGTTATGCCTGCGGCAGCCGCAGGGCAGCCGGATCGATCTTCGGCACCAGCCCTTCTTGTGCGGCGCGGCTGAGCAGCGCATTCACCGCGGCATATCCGCTGTCTCCCAAATTCGCGGTAAATTCGTTCACGTACAAGTCGATGTGCGCTTGGGCGACTTCGGGGGCCAGTTCCTGGGAGTGGGTTAGCACGTAATCGCGCGACGCTTCCGGGTGCGCCCAGGCGTATTCGACGGATGCGCGGATCCAGCCGGCGATCGCTTGCAGGTCCAGCGACCGCTTGGCGACGATCGCCCCGAGCGGAATCGGCAGGTTGGTGTCGCTCTCCCACCAGCTGCCTAAGTCGGTCAGGAGAGTGAGCCCGTACGACGGATAGGTGAAACGCGCCTCGTGGATCACCAGACCGGCATCGATCACGCCATCGCGTACGGCCGGCATGATCTCGTGAAACGGCATAATCACAATCTCGCCGACGCCTCCCGGCACTTGCTGAGCAGCCCATAGCCGGAAGAGCAGGTAGGCGGTTGACCGCTCGCTCGGTACCGCTACGCGCCGGCCGCTCAGGGCCGCCGGGCCTTTGGCGCTGACTGCAGGATTGGCCGTCAGCACCAGGGGCCCGCAGCCTCTGCCAAGTGCGCCCCCGCACGGCAGCAGCGCGTAATCGGACAGTACCCAAGGCAGCGCCGCATACGAGATCTTGAGCACTTCCGGCCCGTCCGGGCCGGCGGCCAGCGTGTTCGTAATATCGATGTCTGCGTACATGACGTCAAGCTTCGGAGCTCCGGGCAGCAGCCCGTGCGCCCAGGCGTGGAAAACAAACGTGTCGTTGGGGCAAGGAGAAAAGGCAATGTTCATCATAACACCTCCAGTAATACTGTGCTTGCAGCTTCCAGTGCGTCCAGCGCTTCCTGGATACGCCAGGCAGTCCGGTCACGCGGACCGACCGCATTCGAGATGGCACGGATTTCGAGGATCGGCACGCCGCTGTCGAGGGCGGCGGCAGCTACACCAAACCCCTCCATCCCCTCGGCGGCAGCCCCCGGCACCCGGACGTCCAGCTCCAAGGCTCGCGCCGCCGTTCCGGTCACCGTCGATACGGTAAGTACGGGGCCTGCATAAACCGGCTGTCCGGCCGCCTGCAGCGCCTCCGTTACCCGGATCGTCAGGCTGGGGTCGACCTGGATGCGGGAAGAGCCGAAGCCCAACTCGTCCAGGCTGCAGAAGCCTTCCGGGGTTTGCGCGCCCAGGTCGGCGGCTACGATCTCATTCGCCACCACCAGGGACCCCACTTCAGCCCTGCCGATAAATCCGCCGCCGATCCCGGCGCTTACGACCAAGCCGTACTCGGCCGAGGCTAATGCCCTTGCCGTACGGGCGGCGGCCATAGCCGGGCCGACACCGGCCAGCAGGACATCGAATCTGCCGGATCCGCGGAGCCCGCGCAGCACCGCGTCTCGCTCGGCAGCGACTGCGGTCATCACGAGAACGCGCAAATGCTTGTCCGGTTCGCCGGAGCCTGAACCGGCAGGTGTTTCCGTGTTTGGATCGAGCTTCATGGCGATAATCTCCTTTATATCTACCCTGTCCGGATGGAAGGGGAATCGTCCTGGTCTATCGATCATGCGAACAAGCCCTTCATACCCAAAATACTACATCAAGGGCGATAAAAGCAACGTTCCCGACAGGCAGACTCCCGAAAAGCTATGGATTGATTTTTACGGGCGATCTGTAATATGATAGTTACGACAACCGAATAAACACGGGAGCTTGGTGAGCCAGGCTGAGAGGGTAGCCCTAATGCTATCGACCGTAATACCTGATCTGGGTAATGCCAGCGGAGGAAAAGACTTAGCCTTTGTACACACAAAGACCGCTTCTTCGTTGCGGTCTTTTTTGGCGTATACAAGGAATTCTCCGCTTGCTCCACATTCATCCGAGGAGGAAATGAAATGGCAAGCGAAAACAAGAAAGTGGAAGTCGTCCCGAATTTATCGTCTATACCGGGAAGCAGGAAAGTGTATGTGCAAGGCTCCCGCGAGGATATTCAAGTTCCGATGCGGGAAATTACGTTAACGCCGACGGCCGTCGGCGGTACCGAGCAGGAGAATCCCCCCGTTCGTGTGTATGATAGCAGCGGCCCCTACACGGACAGCTCGTACAGCGCGGACGTCCGCAAGGGCTTGCCCCGGAACCGGTTGAACTGGATCTTGCAGCGCGGCGATGCGGAAGCTTATGCAGGCCGCGCCGTCAAGCCCGAAGACAACGGCTACAAGCAGGGACAGCCGGACAGTCCGGAGCGGTTCCCAGGCCTGGAACGCCAACCGTTAAGAGCGAAGCCGGGCGCCAACGTAACCCAAATGCATTATGCCAGACAAGGGATCGTTACGCCGGAAATGGAATACATCGCGATTCGGGAGAACGTATCGCCGGAATTCGTCCGCAGCGAGGTCGCTTGCGGCCGGGCGATTATTCCGTCGAATATTAACCATCCGGAAAGCGAGCCGATGATTATCGGCCGCAACTTCTTGGTGAAAATCAATGCGAACATCGGGAACTCGGCGGTTGCTTCTTCGATCGAGGAGGAAGTGGAGAAGATGCGGTGGGCTACCCGTTGGGGGGCGGACACGATCATGGATTTGTCGACGGGCAAGCAAATACATACGACCCGCGAATGGATTATCCGCAACTCCCCCGTGCCTGTCGGAACGGTACCCTTGTATCAAGCGCTGGAGAAGGTCCATGGCAAAGCGGAAGATTTAAGCTGGGACATTTACCGGGATACGCTTATCGAGCAAGCGGAACAGGGCGTCGACTATTTCACGATTCATGCCGGCGTGCTGCTGCGTTATATACCGATGACCGCGAATCGTGTGACCGGGATCGTATCCCGCGGCGGTTCCATCATGGCGGCGTGGTGTCTGGCGCATCACCAGGAAAACTTCCTGTATACGCATTTTGAAGAGATTTGCGAAATTATGAAAGCTTATGATGTAGCCTTTTCTCTCGGGGACGGCCTGCGTCCCGGGTCCATTGCCGATGCGAACGATGAGGCCCAGTTTGCGGAGCTGGAGACGCTAGGCGAGTTAACGCAGCTGGCCTGGAAGCACGATGTACAGGTGATGGTGGAAGGGCCCGGTCATGTGCCGATGCATCAGATCAAGGAGAATGTGGATCGTCAGATGGAGGTGTGCAAGGAGGCCCCGTTCTACACCTTAGGCCCTTTAACGACGGACATCGCCCCCGGCTATGATCATATTACTTCGGCTATCGGCGCGGCCATGATCGGTTGGTTCGGTACGGCGATGCTGTGCTACGTGACCCCGAAGGAGCATCTGGGTCTTCCGAATAAGGACGATGTTCGCGAAGGGGTCATCGCCTATAAAATCGCTGCGCATGCGGCGGATTTGGCCAAGGGCCATCCCGGCGCGCAGGAGAGGGACAACGCCTTATCCAAAGCCCGGTTCGAGTTCCGGTGGAGAGATCAATTTCATCTGTCGCTGGATCCGGAAAGAGCGATGGAATATCACGATGAAACGTTACCGGCCGAAGGGGCCAAGACGGCCCATTTCTGCTCGATGTGCGGTCCGAAGTTTTGCAGCATGAGGATCACCCATGATATTCGCGAGTTTGCCAAGCAAGAAAAGCTCACGGATGAGCAGGCCGTTGCAGAAGGGATGAAGGAGAAGGCCAAAGCGTTTAAAGAAGGCGGCAGCGCCATCTACTCCTAGAACAAGGCAAGCCCCCCTGCCAAAGCAGGGGGGCTTGCCAAGGTTCCGGCCGGCAGTCCGGTCTTTATTAGGGAGTCGGCGGTACGCTGCGCAGCTGCGTTTCCAGCGCCAGCCGGGCTTCCGCCGTACGTTCTTCTGCCAACGCCTCGACCGCCTGCCTCTCGCACTGCTCCGCCAGCCGGTTATATTCGTCCAGACGCGCTTTAATTTAATAAGTGGTGTAAGATTGGTTGTAAGGATTAGGGCCGTATGGCGCTTTCGGGATTACCAGGCTGACGATAAAGTATAGGAGCATCGTCGTTCCGAAGCTGCAGAAGGCGGCGATCACGACCAATAACCGGACGAGCGTTGCGTTAAGCCCGAGCCAATCGGCAATCCCTCCGCAAAGACCCGTCATTTTGTTGTCCGTTCTGGAACGGTATAATCTATTCATGGTTCGTTCTCCTTTCGGGATCAGGTAAGATTCATTCGGCCGGCGGCCGGTTTCGCGGGTGTTGTTCATGTCTTTATTCTAGGGGAAGCAAGACGAGGAGAAAACGGACCGAAGGCGGTATTCGAAGCTAGCCTTCAGGCGGGGAATCCCTCTGCTTTGGACGGAGTATCATAGTATTTGCTTTCTGCTTCCAGCTGTGATAAGATGTATGTAATTGAAAAATTTGAAACCGGAATTCGCATATTGAAAAAGGTGTCATGTTTAGAAGGGTACTTTTTTCAATGTGTGAATTTTTTTCGTATAGGAAAAATGAACATGTTAAAAACAATTTTGGAGGCAACAAACAATGCAAACAGGTACAGTTAAATGGTTTAACGCAGAAAAAGGTTTTGGCTTTATCGAAGTTGAAGGCGGCAGCGACGTATTCGTTCACTTCAGCGCAATCCAAGGCGAAGGCTTCAAGTCTTTGGACGAAGGCCAACGCGTTCAATTCAATGTGGTTCAAGGCAACCGCGGACCGCAAGCTGAGAACGTCGTTAAAGTTTACTAAGAAACCTAGCTGCTCTTAACGGTTGTTAAGAGCAGTTTTTCTTTTCGGATAAGGATAAGAAGGGGGAGTATTCATGAATTTTCGTAAGAAGACGTTAGAGGAAATCCCTACGGAGCAAACCGCGATCTGGTCTTGTACATTGGATGGCTGCAAGGGGTGGATGCGGGACAACTTTGCGTTCGAACACGAGCCGAGCTGCCCGTTATGCGCATCTCCAATGGTCAGCGACACCAGGATGCTCCCATCACTTATCAACTCGAACGCGGACCGCAAGTCGTTCCGATAAGACGCGAAGGAAAAGTTCATATTGGAATAATAACCGCAGTCCGAACTTTGGGATCGCGGTTTTTTTGTTGGCGATGAGGCCGGGGGATAGGCCGGATCCGTGGAGCCGCAAAGAACGGCAGCCGCAGACTTCTCCTTCCCGACGCGGGGCGATTCATACCGGGAAATGGGCGAAACGCCAGTCGAATTTTCGAATGCCGGAATAAGATGGTAGGGGTGGAAATGCGCGGCGCTGCAGCCCATGTCGGCGAACGCCCCATCATGCTCTACCTCCTGGTCAGGAGTCGGCAATGAAAGAAACAGAAGAAGTTGTATACGTTTTCATTCAAAGATGAGGTTGCATCTTAGACGGAAATGAGGCGGTACAATGTTCGATGTATGGTGGGCGATTCTCGATATCGTGACGAAGGTCGTCGTTCTGGCGCTCCCGCTGACGGTAGCGGGGGTCTATGTATGGGACAAATATATTCAGAAGCAGCATTCGATTCTGAGGACGCATCCGGTGATCGGCCGATTCCGGTATGTGTTCGAAATGCTGGGCCCGGAGCTTCGCCAATATTTCATCTGGGGCGATAAAGAGGGCAGACCGATCGACCGGGACACGCAGGGGTATATTGCCAAAGCGGGCAAATACGGATCCACCGTCATCGGGTTCGGTTCGCGTAAAGATTTCTCGCAGGAAGGCTTTTATTTGAACAACGCGATGTTCCCTAAAAATGGGGATGAGCTCGCGGTCGATCAGTCGTCCCCGATCTCGATCACGTATAAGTATCAAATCGTGAAGGAAGGGCTTGTCTCCCGGAAGGAGACAAGGTATCTCACGTCGGCGAAGCCTTGGCTGCTTGACGCGCGCGATGCCGTTGTCATCGGCGGCTGCAACGACGTTCGGCAGCCTTACCGGACGCAAGGGTTTATCGGCATCTCGGCGATGAGCTTCGGCTCGTTGTCCGACCATGCGGTGATGGCGCTGGCGCAAGGCGCTGCCATTGCAACCGGCACCTGGATGAATACGGGAGAGGGCGGGCTGTCGCCGTATCACTTGTCCAAAGTGTACGAGATGCGGGACCGAAAGCTGCCCCGGCCGGAGCAACCGGAGGAGCTTCAGGTGTACGACTTGGTAGGCAGGAAGCTGCTCGTGTCGACCTTTGAGATTATGAAGGACTTGAGCGGTATCGAGCACGACGCCATGGATGTGTTCGACATGGAACGCAATCCGTACGTGCTCGCGGCTGAGCGGCTTGTGGATCGCGGCTATTTGCAGCGTAAGGAGACGGATCTGATCTATCAGATCGGTTCGGCCAAGAACGGCTCCCGGGTCGATGCGGATGGAACGTTCGACGAACAAGCTTTCCTGCAGACGGCCGGGCGGCCGGAAGTCAAGCTGATCGAAGTGAAGCTGGCGCAGGGGGCGAAGGTGCGCGGCGGCAAGCTGCCGAAGAGCAAGCTGACGCCGATGATCCGCCGAATCCGCGGGATCCCGATGGATTGGGATCAAGATGTGGAGTCGCCGAACCGTTTTACCGACTTCCATGATATCCCGACATTGTTCGATTTCATCGAGAAGCTGCGCGCGTTGTCCGGCAAGCCGGTCGGCGTGAAGCTGGTGGCGGGCAGCGAGCTGGCGGTGGAGGAGCTGGCCGACTATATGCGGAGCACGGGCCGCTCGCCCGACTTCTTGACCGTGGACGGCGGTGAGGGCGGAACGGGCGCTACGTATATGGAGATGGCCGATTCTTTGGGGCTCCCGCTGTATTCGGCACTGCTGATCGTCGACAGTACGCTGCGCAAATACGGCGTTCGCGGCCGGGTGAAAATTTTCGCCAGCGGCATGCTGGCCTCCGCCGACAAGATGGCTATCGCGCTCGCGTTCGGCGCGGATTTGATCAACGTCGCGCGGGCGGCGATGAATACGATCGGCTGTATTAATGCGCTCAAGTGCAATACGAACGAATGCCCGACCGGGGTGACGAGCCATAAGCCGGAGCTCAAGCAGGGACTTGTTGTGCAGGAGAAGCGGTTTCGGACGGCTAACTATTTGGCGACGGTGCGCGAAGGCGTCTTTATGCTTGCCGCTTCTTGCGGCCTGGAGTCGCCGACCGGGTTTAAGCGGAGCCATGTGACGTTCAAAGACCGGAACGCCGCGGCGATCCGGATGGATCGGCTGTTTCCCGATCCGGAAGGGGACACGGCCGGGCCGAACGAACCGGCGGTTCGGATCGTGAAGTCCTCGTAGCGGCCGGATGCTGGCGGGGAGCCGCCTGTGGAAAGCGCACCAAATATGCATGCCCAAGAGGGGCCGCCCTCAAACAAAGGCCGGCCCCTCTTTAAGCTGCGCGGGTTACAAAACCCAGCGCACCACTTGGTCCAAAGGGCGTCTGGTCTTGTCGCGCGGTTCGCGGATACGATAGCCGAAGGCCGCCATGCAGGCGAGACCGAAATCGTCGCCCGTCACAACGCCTTCCGCCCGAAGCAGCGTCTCTACCGCCTCCTTGTCGAAGCCTTCGATCGGGCATGAATCGATGCCGATCTGGGCTGCAGCCGTCATCATGTTGCCTAATGCGATATACGACTGCCGGCACGCCCATTCAAACATCGCCCGATCGTTGCCGCTCAGCTTGAAATCGCTGTCCAGAAACTTCCGGTAGCGATCGCGGGCGCCGGTTACGAGCTCTGGCGGGATTTTACGCACGTCTTCCAGCATGGAAGTAATATAGGGAGCGTCTGGCCTCAGGCTAGAGGCGTTTCTCGCCAACAGAAGGACGAGGTGACTGGCTGTCGGAATTTGCTTCTGCCCGCCCCATGTGACGGGGAGAAGCTTTGCGCGGATTTGCGGATTTTGCAGCACGACCAACGACCAAGGCTCGAAGCCGAAGGAGCTTGGCGAAAGGCGTCCGGTCTCCAGAATGAAGTGAAAGTCCTCCTCACGGATCCGGCGGGAAGCGTCAAACTCCTTGCAGGCGTGTCTGAAACGGTAAGCTTCAATAATGCGCTCCTTGCTCATCCGGGATCACCTTCCCTTTTTGTTTTTCGTTTGTCCGGCTGCGTACCGGACTACACGTTATAATCGAGTCTGGCGTCGGCGATGATGGTCAAGGTGCGTCCGGCCTTATCGTAATCGACCCGTCCGTCCGAGGAATAGTACCAGGTCTTCACGTCCGGCTTCTCGTCATCGACGACAAACAGGTTAAGCTCGTCCCGGAACTTAAGCACTTCTTCAGCGACCTTGTCGTCCGCAAGCCGGATGACGAATTGCCACTGTCCGTCAACGGGCTGGATGTCGAAATCGGCGTTATGCTTCACCGAATCCAACAGCAGCCGGCTACCTACCGTGTGTCGAATATACATCTGGTTCATATCAACAGCCCTCCATTCTCGGATACGCCTGAAGCGTGTGGTGAGAGAACTCATTCTTTTCTCGAGTATAACACGGCGGTTCGCTTACATAAAGTTAGCTGGAATAAGATGTGCCTTATGGCGGGAAGAGCAGGAATACGGCTATTCAGAAGAATGAGCGGAACGGGCAAGGGATGCGGACATGCCGCATACTGCTTGCTGATCGCGGTATCGGACGCCGGGGCCGTACGGCGGTTTGGAGCGGCATCGGATGCTGCCCGGCGTGCTTCCTGCCGCTTCCGATGCCCATCGCGGAATTGCGTTGACAGTAAATAATTAATATCTATATAATTAGGTTATCTAACTAAATATTTCGGTTATTAAGAGGCGAAAAGAGGCTGTTGCGATTGACTACTGAATACACCACTTCCCATGAGCTCATCCGCGCCTTCCGTCAGCTGCGGCATATGAACTGGAGCGGCCGGCGACCGGCCGAAGGCTGTACGCGAAGCGAAACGATGCTGCTGTTTGCCATTCGCCGGGGGATGTCGGCCGGCTCGCCCGGCTTGAAGATGTCGGAGATCAGCGGCATTCTGCGCGTTTCTTTGCCGACCGTCACACAGACGGTTAACTTGCTCGTAGCCAGAGGGCTGCTGGAGCGAGGTACCGATCCGGACGATCGAAGAGCTGTGCGCATTCGGCTGACTGAAGCCGGAAGACGGGAAACCGGGCAGGCGGAAGAAGCGATGCTGGAGGGAATGAAGGGACTGATCGACCACTTGGGCCACGAACGCAGCTTACAGCTCATCGAATTGCTCGACGATGTTGCCGCATACTACCGTGCGCAGGCCGCCGAACCGCCGCCGGAGCGGGAGACGGATTCCTGAAGAATCGGATTCGAAGGAAAGTGAAGGTGAACCTATGATTAAACTGCTTCGTTTTCTAAGGCCTTATCGCCGGCAGGTTGGGCTCGTGCTGCTGCTCGTGTTCCTGCAATCGATCGCGGAGCTGTATTTGCCTACCCTGATGGCCGACATCGTCGACCGCGGCGTCGTTCAAGGCGACACGCCTTATATTTGGCGCATCGGCGGGTTGATGCTGCTGGTCGCCGCCTGCGGCGCTTTGTGCTCGGTCGGGGCGAGTCTGTGGTCCGCGAAGTCGGCGAGCGGGTTTGCCCGCGATTTGCGCAGCCGGCTGTTCGGGCATGTGGAGCGATTCTCGTTAAGCGAATTCGATCGGCTCGGCACGGCGTCGCTCATTACCCGGACGACGAACGATATTACGCAATTGAACCAGGTGCTGACGATCATGATGCGCGTGATGGTCATGGCCCCGATGATGTGTATCGGCGGCATCGTGATGGCGGTGTCGAAGGACGCTGCGCTGGCGATGGTTATCATCTCCGTCGTGCCTGTGCTGGCCGGATTCATTTTCCTTGTCTTCCGCAAGGGCGGTCCGCTCTTCAAAGCGGTGCAGACGAAGCTGGATAAGCTGAGCCTTGTGCTGCGGGAGCATCTTACCGGCATCCGTGTGATCCGTTCGTTCAACCGGATCGGTCACGAACAGGAGCGGTTCGACCGGGCCAATCGCGATTTGACGAATACGGCGATTCAAGTGAACCGCATTATGGCGTTCATGATGCCGGTGATGATGCTGGTGCTTAATTTCGCCGGCATTGCGATTATCTGGTTCGGCGGTATTCGGATCGATGCCGGACATATGCAGATAGGCGATCTTATCGCCTTCATCCAATATGCGTGGCAAATCATGTTCTCGCTCGTCTTCGCTTCGATGATGTTCATCATGATTCCGAGAGCGTCCGCTTCGGCGGCCCGGATCAACGAGGTGCTGAGCATGATGCCTGACATCCGGGATGCTGATGGAGGGAAGCGGAGTGCGGGCTCGGCAAGACCGTCCGTCGAATTCCGGAATGTATCGTTCCGCTATCCGGGCGCGGAGATGCAGGCGCTCTCGAACATCTCCTTCGCGACGCACGCCGGCGAAGTGACAGCGATTATCGGCGGCACCGGTTCGGGCAAGTCGACGCTTGTGCACCTCATCCCGCGCTTCTATGACGTGGAGGAAGGGCAGGTGCTCGTCGGCGGCATCGACGTGCGCGAGCTGACGCAGGAAAGCTTGCGGGCGCAGATCGGCCTTGTGCCGCAGAAGGCGCTGCTGTTTACCGGTACGATTGCCGATAACATCCGCTTCGGCAAGGAGCAGGCGACGGACGAAGAGGTTCGCCGAGCCGCCGAAATTGCGCAGGCGTTCGAGTTCATCCGGGGCATGAAGGACGGCTATGATTCGCCCATCTCGCAAGGGGGGGCCAACGTATCCGGCGGGCAAAAGCAGCGGCTCTCCATCGCGCGGGCGCTTGTGCGTAAACCCGGCATCTATGTGTTCGACGACAGCTTCTCGGCGCTCGATTTCAAGACCGATGCGAAGCTGCGCGAAGCCCTGCGGGCGGAAACCGCGGATGCGTGCGTCATTCTTGTCGCACAGCGGGTGAGCACGGTCATTGACGCCGACCGGATTATCGTTCTCGACGAAGGCAGAATCGTCGGGATGGGTACGCACCGCGAGCTGCTGCAGACGTCGGACGTGTACCGGGAAATTGTAGCTTCGCAGCTATCGGAGGAGGAGATCGCATGAGTGAGCGTCCGCACGAACGTTCTCAAGGAGGCGCCGGCGGTTCAGGCGGAGCCGGCGGCATGGGCGGCAGACCCGGCGGTCCCGCTCAGGGCTTCGGCTTCGGTCCCGGACGCGGCGGCCCCGGCATGGGCATGCCCGTGCAAAAGGCCAGAAACTTCAAGGGCACGCTGCGCCGGCTGATCGGTTATCTCAAGCCGCATCGCACGGCGCTCATGGTCGTCTTCCTCACAGCGGTGCTGAGCACCGTATTTTCCATCGTCAGCCCGAAAATTTTGGGCGACGCGACGACCAAGCTGTTCGAAGGCATGATGGCGAAGATGAAGGGTGTGCCTGGCGCAGGCATCGACTTCGGGTTTATCGGCAGCCTGCTCCTGCTGCTGGCCGGTCTTTATGTGGTCAGTACGCTATTCAGCTACATTCAGCAATATGTGATGGCAGGCATCTCGCAGAAGGTCGTGTACGATCTGCGTGCCGAGGTCAATCGGAAGCTGGCCCGTCTGCCGCTTAAATATTTCGATTCGCACACCCACGGCGAAACGTTAAGCCGTGTCGTCAACGACGTCGATACGATCAGCTCGACACTGCAGCAAAGCTTGACCCAGCTGATCACCTCGGTCGTAACGCTCGTCGGCGTCGTGGTGATGATGCTGACGATCAGCCCGCTGATGACGCTGATCGTCGTCGTGACGCTGCCGCTCAGCTTTATGGTGATCCGGCTGGTGACACCGCGTTCGCAGAAGCATTTCCGCGGGATGCAGCAGTCGCTTGGCGAGCTGAACGGACATGTGGAGGAAATGTACACCGGACACCCGATCGTGAAAGCGTTCGGTCAAGAGCGCAAGTCGATCGCACAGTTCGATGCGGTCAACGACCGCTTGTATGAAGCGGGCTGGCGCGCGCAGTTTATTTCGGGCACAATCATGCCGCTGATGAACTTTATCGGCAACATCGGCTATGTGCTCGTCTGCGTCGCGGGCGGGCTCCTCGTCATGCGGGGCTCGATTCGGATCGGGGACGTGCAGGCGTTTATCTCGTATTCGAAGCAGTTCTCGATGCCGATTACCCAGACGGCGCAAATCGCCAACATCATCCAGTCGACGATTGCTGCGGCGGAACGCGTGTTCGAGCTGCTCGACGAGCCGGAAGAGGTGGCGGAGGCAGCTGGCGGCAGCGTCGCCCAGGCGAAGGGCCGCGTCCGATTCGAGCACGTGAAGTTCGGCTACAAGGACGATGCGCCGCTGATCGCGGACATGAATATCGATGTGCGGTCCGGGCAAACGGTAGCCATCGTCGGGCCGACGGGCGCCGGCAAAACGACGCTCATCAACCTTCTGATGCGCTTCTACGAATTGAACGGCGGACGCATTACGATTGACGGCGTCGACATCACGCAGATGCAGCGCAGCGAGCTTCGCGGGCTGTTCGGTATGGTGCTGCAGGATACTTGGCTGTTCAACGGCACGATCCGCGACAATATCGCCTACGGCCGTTCCGGAGCGACGGATGAGGAGGTCGTGCAAGCGGCGAAAGCGGCCTATGCGGACCACTTCATCCGCACGCTGCCGGACGGTTACGACACCGTGCTGAATGAGGAAGCGTCGAACATCTCGCAAGGCCAGAAGCAGCTGCTGACCATCGCGCGGGCGATTCTCGCCGATCCGGCGATCCTCCTCCTCGATGAGGCGACGAGCAGTGTCGATTCGCGGACGGAGATTCACATTCAGCGAGCGATGAACGAGCTGATGCAGGGGCGCACGAGCTTCGTCATCGCCCACCGTTTGTCGACGATTCGGCATGCCGACCTGATCCTCGTCATGAACCAGGGCTCGGTCATCGAGCAGGGTACGCACGAGGAGCTGTTGGCGCAGCGCGGCTTCTATGCCGAGCTGTACGAGAGCCAGTTCAGCGGACGCATGCGGAAGGAAGTCGGGTAGAAGGCCGGGAAGGCCGCTAGGTCGGCCGGCCGGAGCAGTCGTCTATAACATTTAACCCCCGTCGGACTTGGGTCCAATGGGGGTTTTTTGGCTGCGCACGCTTCACTTCACATGCTTCAGCTTCTCCGGATTGACTACGATATAGATCGCTTCGATCCGTTCGTTCTCGGCGTGGAACGAGAAGACGTTCAACGGCCGCCCGTGGACGTAGGTGACGATACCGGTATACCCGTTGACGACGGCGAAGCGATAGGAGAAGCCGTCCTGCACCTTCTCAAGAAGGCCTGCCAGGAAGCGGGAGATGCGCTCCGCTCCCAAGATCGGGCGAACCGCGGCGGTGACTTTGCCGCCTCCGTCCGAGTAGAGCGCGGCGTCCTCGGACAGGAGACGCAGCAGCTTCGCCATATCGCCGCTGGCGAGCGCCGACACGAACTGCTCCACCAGGCCGCCGGCTGCAGACCCCGCGGCCGGAGTGTGCAGTTGAACGCCGGAGCCCGTAGAGGGCGGGTCCCCGGCGGCCGGCGCCGCATGCGTACCAAGGCTGCGTTTGGCCCGATGAAAAATTTGCCGGCAGTTTGTGCCGCTCTTGCCGACGATCTCGCCGATCTCGTCGTACTCGTACTGCAGCACCTCGCGCAGCAGGAAGACGGCCCGCTCGACCCAAGAGAGCTGCTGAAGCAGCAGCAAATAAGCGGTGGAGACGGACTCCTTCTGTACATAGTGGCGGGACGGGTCGCCTAAGCCGGAGCCGGAACCGTCCTCCTCCGCAACAAGCGGCTCCGGCAGCCAAGGCCCTACGTACACTTCGCGCTGCTTGCTTGCCGAACGGAGCAAATCGATGCAGCGGTTGGTGACGATTTTGCACAAATACGCCTTCGGATGGCGCACATGCTCGGGCAAGGCTCCGTTCAAGGAAAGAAAAGCTTCCTGGACGATATCCTCGGCATCCATGACGCGGCCAAGCATCCGATAGGCCAGGGAAAATAACAAAGGCTTGTAGGCGGCATACAATTGCTCGGTCGTGTGCTTAGGTTCCATAGCTAACACCCTTCCTCTTCCATAGCTTCGCCGCCTACCGCCTCCTGGAAGCAAGCGCCGCGCCAGTTCGTTATATGGTTATAGCGTGATTCGCCGTCGCGGCGAGGTCCTTCAGCAACCGCAAGGCCGCTCGTCTGGCACTGGCAGCCGCCGCATCGGCGAGCATTTCGCCATGGCTCGCCCAGTCTCCGGCTACATACAGTCCGCGCACCTCCGATACGGCTGGACCGGGCTGCGAATCCTGGCGGCCGATATGCATATAGTCGTGCACGACCGTGATGTTCGGCAAATATTGGCGGGCGACCACCTCTTGCTGCCAACCGGGGTGCAGCAGATCCATCGTCTGCTCCAGCGCCCGTTCATCGGCTTGCGGATGGCTGTCACCGCTGCCGATGTATTTGATCAGATGCATGACCAGCGTGCCGTTATGGCTCAGCTTCGCCACCCGCGAATGATGCGAGAAGAAGATCGGCTGATCCAGCCCGATGGCAAAATGCCGGTCCGCCACGGGCAGCCGATTCAGCCCGAGATCGAGGCAGGCGGCTGAGGCTGGTCGCGCGTCATTCTTCCAGCGCCGCAGCGCCGTCCGTTCGGCGGCCTCGCCGAGCAGCCGATACGTATCAGCAGGGGAGCCGGTTGCGATCACATTCGGCGTGCAGACGAGCTCGCCGTCCGTGCATTGAAGGCCCCGAACGACGCCGTTCTCTTGCAAAAGGCCGGTCACGTTCTTGTTATTCAGCACCGTGACCCCGGCGCGAACGGCCAGATCGTGAAGCTGATCGACCACCCGCTGCCACCCTCCGTTGAGGTACAGGACGCCGCTTTTTAGAGACCGCTGCACTTGCCGAAGCACGGGACCGACGGATTGGCGGTCAGGGTCTTGCACGTAGGTGGAAGTCCGGCAAAGCGCATAGAACAAATGCCGCACCATAGGGTCGCGAATCTCCCGCTCGGCCCAGTCCCGCAAGGCGATGTTCGGAAGGGCGTGAGTCTCGAGCTTGCCGAGCTTTAACATGAAGCGGCCCAATTCGATTTTGCCCGGCCACGAGAGAAGCTTGGAGGCGAGCAGCGAGGCAGGATCGCCCGGCAACGTCGTTAGGCGTCCACGCCAGAGAGCCAATCCTTTGGCCGGCGGCGAACCGCCTTCAAGCTTGACCCCCAGCTCCTGCAGGATTTGATACGCTTCGCCGCCGGGGTAAAGCGCATGGCCGCCAAGGTTGAAAATGGCCCCGTTCTTGCGGGTCGACACGGCCCGGCCGCCGACGCGGCTGGACTTCTCCAACAAGATGACCGACTTTTTGGCCCTCGCCAGATCGATTGCTGCGATGAGACCCGCCAAACCGCCGCCGATAACAGCTGCATCATACATTTTCATAGGAATCCCCTCCGTTTGTTCGGTTTCAAGCATAGGACGGAGAGGAGGAGCAATCTGTGACAGCAAGCGAAAAAAGTTGGGCGAAGGCCGGTCGTTATGGGCAAGATCGTATAGGGCCTAACTTCCACATGTCGACGGAATATTCCTGCCGGGCTGGGCACGGGTAGAACGATTTTCTTGCCTGAGATACCGGCGGAGGGCCTCCCGGCCTGGGCGGGCTCAATACGCAGCCTGATGAACGTGATGATTTCCGGCCTTATGGGCAACAATACCTCCCGTAAAGGAAGTATGGGCCCAGGCTATCCTGCGGTTTGCAGGTTAGGCAGGGAGCATACAGCTTTACGGAGCAGTTGACACAGTCCAAAAGGAGTGAAGGGCGAATGACGGATCGTAAACCGAAGGGTCACGTCGAGTTTAATCAGTCTCCGGCCAAGCTTGCAGCCGACCTGCCGGGAGACGGCGAGATGCGGGAGCACTTGGAAGAAACGATGCAGAACGACGGGTATCCGGGAAGCTGTGCCGTCATCAACACCGGGCAGCAGCAAGAACAATAACATCGCCCTCGGTTAAGCAAGGCGATCCCCATGAAGCGGACATCCGGAATAACGGATGGTTTCGCTTTATGGGGATTTTTCATGAGCATACCAGCCGCATGGATCACTCGGAGGCGGCAAGCGGCGCTGCTGCCAGTTTACGGCGACCGGCGCGCACGTATTGAACGGACAGCAGCAAAGAGAGAACTGCACCAGCGAGCATGACCCAGAAGACGGCTGCATAGGCGGCCTCCAGCGGCCGCGCCGCTTGCCAAACCAGCGAGGCGCTCGTCAGGGCTACGCCGAGCGCGCCGCCGAAAAATTGCGCGAGCTGCGACAGCCCCATCCCCCCGCCAATCTCGCTTTTGTCCAAAATGCGCGACATCTCGTTGGATACGCTGGAGCCGATGGCCGAGACCGACACGCTCATGAAGAGATAGGCGGCACCGATGAAATAGGCCGACTGCGTGGACAGCAGGACGAACCCGGCAGCGGATAGCAGCAGCAGGACATGCGCGCTTACCATGACGGGAGCGTTGCCCAGACGGTCGATCCAGCGTCCGATCTGCGGAGACAGGAGAGCGGTTAAGATGGCCCCGGGAAAGATGAGCAGCCCGGTGACGGAAGAGCTTTTGCCGAATAAGTGGGTAAGGATGACCGGCATCAGGAATAAGGTGGAGAAGTGCAGTACATAGGAGACAAAACTGATGGCGATCAAGCTCATGTATTTAGGTTTACGTAATAAGGCGGGCTGAACGAACGCGTGCTCGACGCGCTGAATGCGCACCCAGAACGCGAAGAGCGCAGCAAGGCCAAGCGCCAGAGGCAGCCATTGATGTCCGGTCAAGTACAGGAGCAGCCCCGTTGCACCGACCCCGATGAAGAGCGCGCCCCACCCGTCAAATCGAACGGGGGCCGCAGCTTGCTTGGGCAGATGGCGCAGGAAGACGGGAAGCGCCAGAAGGACGAGCGCCGTCACTGCGAACAGCGAGGAATAGCCGATGTATTGCGTCAGTATCCCGCCGACGATCGGTCCGAAGCCAAAGCCGAACGAAGCGGCGGAGACGATGCCCGACATCGAGCGTCCGCGCCGTTCGACCGGAATGTAACGCGTCACGAGCACGATGCCGAGACCGGGCGCCGATGCGGCGCCGACGGCCTGCAGCAGGCGGGCGGCCATCAGCATGTAGTAATTCGTCGCCAGCATGCCGACGATCGACGCTCCACCGAGCAGGAGCAAGCCGAGCGTCAGCAGCGTCCGAATCGGGATGAAGTCCGAGAGGCGGCTGTAGGTGATGGAGGATATGGCAAACAAAATGGAGTATCCCGTGACGATCCACGAAGCGCTGGTAGCCGTTAAATGCAGGGCTTGAGCGACCGTCGGCAGCGCGACATTAAACATCGTTGTATTCATGACGACCAACATGACCGTGATGCTCCAAAGCGGGATGATCAGAGATTCTCGAAATGAAGGATTGAATCGTTCCATACAGGCACAGCCTCCTTGAGCCAACTGAAATTGTTTTATAAAAATACTATTCTTGTGAAAGTATTTTTGGTAAAATATAACTTGCTTGCGTCTCGTTGTCAATGCCGCGCGCTGAAACTTTTTCCTTTCCTGACGGTTTCATGTAAGATGGAATATATTCGAACCGTTCTGAGGTGAAGCATCCATGCCTTCTCAATCTATAAACCGCTTGTGGCGAAGTCTTCTTGATTTGGATCGCGGGCTGAAGCAGACGCTGTGCTTGTTAAGTCAGGAAGCGGAAGTTCCCGCGTCCGCCGTGGCGCTCGTTTTTAAGCTGGAACACGAAGACTCGCTGAAGGTTAACGACGTTGCCACCGTACTTGGCATTACGATCGGCGCGGCTTCCAATCTTATCGATAAACTGGAGGAGAAGCAGTGGGTCGAACGCGTACGTTCCGAGGAGGATCGGCGTATCATGTACGTGCGGTTAACCGGGCTGGGGATGGAGCAGCTGCTGCGGTGGAGGGAGCATTTTGCCGAGCATGCGGATCTGATTTTTGCGAAGGTGCCGGAATCGGAAATTGCGCAATTCGACGATAAAATTCAGCGGCTCAGCCAATATTTAAGCGCCTACAACGTGGAGCTGGAGAAGAAGCGTTAGCGGTTGCGGTTACGGAAACTTCGCACCCCGGTTTCTTATACGCCAATTTTCCGCCGGAAAATTCGCCAACCGCTCAGATGGCGCACGGCTGTTCCGTTATTAGGTTTACTGTCCGGAATTAAGGAGGCATTCATTCATGAAATCATCTGCGGCTATTCAAGCGCCCGCCCGGTCCAGGCGCATCTGGATCGCTTTTGTGCTGGGCATTTTGTCGGCTTTCGGTCCGTTATCGCTCGATATGTACCTGCCGGCGCTGCCCATGCTTGAAGGCGACCTGCACACGAGCACCTCGATGGCGCAGCTAAGCCTTACCTCTTGTCTGCTCGGGCTGTCGCTCGGACAGCTGCTTGCCGGGCCGCTCAGCGACGTGCGCGGCAGACGGGGGCCGCTTCTGGCGGGGCTGCTCTTGTACACCGTAGCTTCGTTGCTGTGCATGTTCAGCACGTCGGCCTGGGCGTTCGTCGCGCTGCGTTTCATTCAAGGCGCGGCCGGCTCGGCGGGTATCGTCATCTCGCGGGCGGTGGCCCGGGACCTCTATGCGGGGACGGAGCTGACGAAGTTTTTCGCGCTGCTGATGCTGGTGAACGGTGCGGCTCCGATCCTGGCTCCGATTATGGGAGGTCAGCTCCTGCAGTTCACGTCGTGGCGCGGCGTGTTCCTCGTGCTGTCGCTTATCGGGGTGCTCGTATTCATCGCCGTCCTCTTCGCGCTGCCGGAAACCTTGAAGCCCGAGCACCGGTCGCAAGGCGGTATTGCGCAATCGCTGTCGACGATGCGCGCGATAGCGAAGGACCGGCTGTTTATGGGCTATGCGCTTTCGCAAGGGCTTGTGACCGCGGCCATGTTCGCTTATATCGCCGGATCGCCCTTCGTCCTTCAGAATGCGTTCGGCGTCTCGGAGCAAACGTTCAGCTTCATATTCGCCATAAACGGACTTGGCATCATTATTGCCAGCCAAGTCACAGGGAAACTAGCCGGTAAAATCAAGGAAACGACGCTGCTCGTCAGCGGACTCGTGCTCGCCGCACTCGGCGGGATTATCCTGCTCGTCGGCCTTATCGCCGGAGCGGGGCTGGCCGCCGTGCTGCCGCCGCTGTTCATCGTCGTCTCGTGCGTCGGCATCGTCGGAACGGCGTCGTTCCCGCTGGCGATGCGCAATCAGGCGAAGTCGGCGGGGACGGCCTCAGCCCTGCTCGGCGTGCTGTCGTTCATCTTCGGCGGATTGGTGGCGCCGCTGGTCGGTCTGGGCGGCAGCGAAGCGACTGTCCCGATGGGGATTGTCATTGCCGCCGCGAACGTCAGCGCGATTGTGCTGTACGCGGTCATGATCGGCCGCAAGCGTTCGGTAAACGCGTAAGGTTTGAAGTGCGGTCGCGGCTGAGTCCAGGGAGCGAAGCAGCGGCCGCGCTGTTTTTTCAAAAAGGAATCGGCTGCTTGAAATTAGTGTTAACAGAATGTTCACAATTGTAGGAAATTGGCTTTTCAAAGATGAAGGGAATGGTCGTATAATAGAGTCCATATAGCGTTCCCTTTCAGGCACTGCCTTATTCTCAAGCATGTGAAAAATGTTACAATTGGATGGTCATGGATCTTCATGGACGATAAGCTTGTCAGAGAGACGGCTTGAAGAAGACGAACCTCCCATCGCTCGAAAAGAACAGGCAGCCGGCACAAGGGACATCTATGCAAAGTATAGGAGGACGTTTACTTATGTCACAAACAACGCAAACGATCTCGCGCGAATCACTCGATGTACTCGATCAATTGATGAAGCCCGAGGTCCAACAGTCGCTTACGGTGTTGGTCGACAACCTGCCGAAGCTGGCCGAAATGGTAACCCTTTTAACGAAAACGTACGATTTGGTGCAAAATGTGGCCACCGACCGCGTCCTGATCGACGATCTGAAGGGCGGCATGGAAGAATTCGTGAAGCCGATCCAAGAGAAAGTTAAGAGCGTAGCCGCGACGGCGATTGAAGCAAGCGACCGTGCGCAAGCGGAAACGGCGACTATCGGCTTGTTCGGTCTGCTTAAAATGCTGAAGGATCCGCAAGTGCAGAAGATGTTCCGTTTTGCCCAAGCGTTCCTGGAAGTATCGGCAGAGCGTCAGCAAAATCAGCGTCAATCTTAAGAAGCATCAATACCGGACGGAGGATAACTATGTCGAAGCAAATTTTGATTCTAGGCGGCGGATACGGCGGGTTGTTAACCGCGCTGACGGCGCGTAAATATATGACGGCGGAAGAAGCGACTATCACGGTCGTGAACCGATTCCCTTCTCACCAAATTATTACCGAGCTGCACCGTTTGGCTGCAGGCAACTTGAGCGAGCAAGCTGTAGCGCTTCCGCTCGAGAAGCTGCTTCGCGGTAAAAACATCGATCTGCGCATCGATACGGTCGAAACGATCGGACTCGACGAGAAGCGCGTGCTTCTGAAAAGCGGTAAAACCTACGAGTATGACACGCTTGTCATCGCGCTCGGCAGTGAAACGGCGTTCTTCGGCATTCCTGGCCTGCAGGAGCACAGCTTCACGCTGAAATCCGTTAACGACGCGAACCGTCTGCGTGCGCACGTTGAAGCGCGGGTTGAAGCTTACAAGCAATCGAAGAACAAAGCGGACGTTACGTTCGTCGTAGGCGGCGGCGGCTTGACCGGCATCGAGCTGGTCGGCGAATTTGCCGATATGCTGCCGGGTCTGTGTAAGAAGAAAGGCGTCGATTTCAACGACGTTTCGTTGTACTGCGTAGAAGCGGCCCCTTCGATTCTGATGGGCTTTGCGCCTGAATTGATCGAGCGCGCCCAAACAAGCTTGCAAAAGCGCGGCGTGCAGTTCCTGACCGGCGTGGCGATTACAGAAATGACGGAGACGTCCGTTTCGTTGAAAGACGGCAGCGTCATCGAGACAAGCACGCTCGTATGGACGGGTGGCGTTCAAGGTAATTCGGTTGTCGCAAACTGCGGCATCGAAGTGAACCGCGGCCGCGCAACCGTGACCGAATCGCTCCAATCGACGTCGCATCCGGACGTATTCGTGGCCGGCGACAGCGCGGTTGTCATGGGCAAAGAAGGCCGTCCATACCCGCCGACAGCGCAATTGGCTTGGCAAATGGGCGAAACGATCGGTTACAACATCTTCGCGTCGTATAATGGCGCGCCGATGCAGTCGTTCGAGCCGGTATTCTCCGGAACGCTCGCGAGCCTTGGCCGCAAAGACGGAATCGGCACAATCGGCGGCAACCAAACGAAATTGAAAGGCTTGCCGGCGACGTTGATGAAAGAAGCGAGCAACGTGCGTTACTTGTCGCACATCAACGGACTGTTCACCTTGGCGTACTAAAATCATCGATCAGGCAGGCCCTGCTTCTCTGCATATAGAGAAGCGGGGCCTTTCTCTGTTTAAAGGAACGTTAAGAGAACAGGGGATGAGCGACACCGGCAGAAAGGATGTTCGGGATGTTTGGGTAACTTATCAATTTCAGACAAAACGATGTCAATTCAATGCATTGCTATGAGCTGTAAAATTATGTACTCTGAGGATGTGATTATCAATTCAAATATGGGGCTTGCAGCCGCGGGCAATTCGGACTCAAGCCTGGCAGCCAAATCAAGAGGAGGAGAGTCAAGTTGTCTTCTACAAAGACCAGAAGAGACTACAGTGTCGTCGGTCCCGAGAAACAGCGGGCGTACGAAAGAGGGCTCGTAGCAGCCGAGTGGTATACGAGTCCGGTACCCCGTCAACGCCTGAAGGAGCTGATGAAGCGAAAGGACGGGCCGGCCATACGCGATACGCTAATTTGGTTCGGCTTGGTTATCGCTTTAGGGGTTCTGGCCTATTACAGCTGGGGCACGTGGTGGGCGATTCCCGCATTCGCGCTTTATGGCATCGTATACGCCACGCCTTCCGATTCACGCTGGCATGAGTGCGGTCATGGAACCGCTTTCAAAACGCCGTGGATGAATGAAGTCGTTTACCAGATCGCCTCCTTCATGGCCCTGAGGTCGGCAACGCCTAAGCGTTGGAGTCACACGCGCCACCATACCGATACGATCATCGTGGGCCGGGATCCTGAGATTGTGATGGAGCGGCCGCCGATTTGGAAAATCATTTTCATGCAAATCTTTCACTTATACGGAGGACCGCGCGAGTTCTATAAGTTTTTCCTCCATTGCTTCGGCAAGCTGGATAAAGAGGAACTGGAATATATTCCGACTTCAGAGTACCGCAAAGTCTTCCTGGAAGCCCGTATTTACCTGATCATCTATTTATCGGTTATCGCCTTGTGCATACAAATGGGCAGCATTTTGCCCGCCATGTTTATCGGCCTGCCTTCCTTTTACGGCATGGTTATCGTGCTTCTCTTCGGGATGACCCAGCACTTGGGCCTTCATGAAGATGTTCTTGACCATCGCTTGAACTCGCGCACGATCTATATGAACCCGGTTCTTCGGTTTCTTTATTGGAATATGAACTATCACATCGAGCATCACATGTTTCCGATGGTTCCTTACCACGCGCTGGCTAAGCTGCATGAAGAGATCAAGGCCGATTGCCCGCCGGCTTCCCGCAGCTTCCCGGCGGCGCTCAAGGACGTGGTCGTCGCGCTGATCAAGCAAGGAAAAGACCCTGCCTACACGATTGATCGACCTCTCCCGAGCACCGCTCGTCCCTACAAGTACGGCCATGATACGGGAACGATGGCTCCGGAACGGGTCGGCTAGCTCGCAAAGGGACGGCGGCAAGCAAGTTAAGCGGTATACCCATCAATAAATACTGAATTTCTGGAGGAATAGCTCTTGGCACTTAACGGTTGGATCGAAACCTGTGGAGTTAACGATATCGATAATGAGGACGTCATCCGGTTTGATCATGAAGATCGGACCTTCGCCATCTATCGCACGGACAAAGACGAGTATTATGCGACGGACGGATATTGCACGCATGAAAAATTTCATTTGGCTGACGGCCTTGTGATGGGCAGTACGATCGAATGTCCGAAGCATAACGGCAGATTCGATGTGACGACAGGCGAGCCGAAACGCGCCCCGGTTTGCGTCGCTCTGAAAACGTATCCCGTAAAAATTGAAGCCGATAAAGTGTTCGTCAAGATCGACTGAGGAGAGTGTGCTATGACTGATCTGGGGATGGTCATCGTTGGGGCCGGCGAGGCTGGCGCGCGGGCGGCCGCCGAGCTGCGCACGCAAGGATGGGCCGGGTCCATTACGTTAATCGGGGAAGAAAAGTGGGCGCCATATGAGCGCCCGCCGCTTTCCAAGGAGCAGCTGGTTGCGGAGGAGGAGCCGTCGCCGGTGTTTATTCTGAGCGACGAGATGCTGGCCCGGCATGATATCCGCTTCTTGTCCGGGACGGCTGTAGAGCGGATCGACAGGGATCGTCATTCCGCGGTACTTGCCGATGGAAGGCAAATCCGGTACGAGCGCTTGCTGCTGGCTACGGGAGCGCGCCCGCGGCCATTTGCCGTCGAAGGCTCTGATCCATCGCATGTAAGCTATCTTCGCACCTACTCCGATGCGCTCGCGCTTCGTGCAAGGCTGCAAAGCGGTAAACGTATCGCTATCATCGGCGGCGGTTTTATCGGACTTGAGGTTGCGGCAAGCGCTGTGAAGAGGGGCTGCTCCGTGACCCTCATCGAGGTCGGCCCGCGCATTCTGATGCGGGGTGTTCCCGAGGACATTGCCCGCATCGTCGACGCGCGGCATCGTGAGGCCGGCGTCCGGTTTAAGCTCGGTACCGCTATTGACCGTATACAGCGCACAGGCAATGAGCGCAGCATCGTCCTTGCCGACGGTTCTATCGTCGCTTGCGATGAAATTATTGCCGGAATCGGGGCAATTCCCGAGACGACGCTTGCTGCCGCATGCGGCCTTGAGATCGAGAACGGCATACGAGCCGACGAGATGCTGGCCACGAGCGATCCGGATATTTACGCGGCGGGCGATTGCTGCTCCTTCCCGCACCGTCTCTATGGAGGCAAGCGCATCCGGCTTGAAGCGTGGCGCAATGCGCAGGATCAAGGGCTGCATGTCGCTAGGAATATGCTGGGCGCTGCCGAGCCTTATGCCGCCGTCCCTTGGTTCTGGTCCGATCAATACGAGCTCACCCTGCAGGTAACGGGGCTGGCGGATAGCGGCGAGAAAACCGTTATACGCGATATGGGCACCGCAGGCAAGCTCTACTTCCATCTGTCCGGTGAAGGGCGGCTGGTCGCGGTCAGCGGCATTGGATCCCCGGGTATCGCGAAGGATATCCGTTTCGGGGAAATGCTGATCGAGCGGCAGGCTAGCCCCGAGCTTGACGCTTTGGCTAATGCTAACGTGAAGCTGAAGAGTCTGCTTCAAGCATGAACCTTACTACAGGAGCAGAAGGGGGAACGCTGCGATGACCGTGAATTTCTGGGAAGATAACCGGGAGCTCCTGTCCATGGTCTACAACGCCACGGCCGGCGCCAGTATATATCCCCCTGGCGGGCGCTGGGGGCCGCGTATTCAACCGAACCTGCAGTTCGTACTTGTCCATACCGGACACGCACATATCCATGTCGATGATGAGGCCTGTTTTGTGCCCGCCGGGTACGTGGCTTTGCTGCATCCGGGTCATCGTGAAATGTTTTATTTTGCCGACAATATGGAGACCCGGCACCGCTGGATTCATATTCAGCTTAACGAGTCTAACCCGGAGATTGGACAGAAGCTGGAGGGCCTGCCGAGATATATTCCGCTGTCCGATACGATGAACCACTTGACCGACGCCTTACAATCGTTAACCCATAGCTCGACGCAGGACAATCAGGATCAGCTGAGATGTACGCTGGCGGTGGCGGCGATTATGCTGTACCAGACGGAAAGTCAGAACGGATGGCTGGAGAAAGGGAAGCACCCCTCTGTCGTAAGAGCCAAAGCGGAAATTCACAAAAACTATGAGGATCCGTTAACCCTGCACCGGCTGGCGGCTATTTCGAATGTATCCGCCGAATACTTGATCCGGCTTTTTAATCAGTACGAAGGGGTTACGCCGATGCGTTATTTATGGAAAGTTAGAGCGGACCGCGCCCTGGAGCTGCTGCAAAGCACGGGCCTGACGTTAGATGAAATTGCGGAACAAACCGGCTTTAAGAGCACGTACCACCTTTCCAGAATGATTAAAAATTTCTCGGGAAAAACACCGACTGACATCCGTCGCAGCAGCTGGAGAGGTACACTCGCTGAGTGAACGGGTGCGTGTTGATACCGGATTGGGAGTGAACAGACGATGGAATTGAAGATGTACAAAGCCGTGTGGGGGATGCCGGGAAGCTGGGACTCGATGCTGAAGCAAATTGCGGAAGCCGGTTACAACGGGGTGGAATGCCCGGTGCCCGCCCCCGAGGACGAGTCGCACTTCAGAGAACTGCTGGATCAGTATCAGCTGGAGCTCATTGTGCAAGTGTATACGGAAGGGAATCACATCGCTTCGTTCGAAGAGCAAGTGCAGCGGGCAGCTGCGTTCAAGCCTCAATTAATCAACTCTCATAGCGCGAAGGACTCCATGCCGTACGACGATCAGCTCGTTTTCTTCGAGCATGCGATCCGGCTTGAACGGCAGCTGGGCGTTCCGATCGGTCACGAAACCCATCGGGGCCGGGCGATGTTTACGCCATGGAGCACGGCCCGCTTGCTTCGGGATTTGCCGGACCTCCATCTTGTAGCCGATTTCAGCCATTGGTGCTGTGTCTGCGAGTCCATGCTGCCGGACCAAGCGGATAACTTGTCCCTCGCGATGCGTCATGCCATCCACATTCATGGCAGAGTCGGTTATGAGCAGGGGCCCCAGGTGCCCGATTTCCGTGCGCCTGAATACAAATATGCTTTGTTGAAGCACGAGCAATGGTGGGACGAAATTTGCGCCCGTCATCAATCCGCCGGACGTCCGATATTGACGTTTACACCGGAGTTCGGACCGCCGGGATATATGCACACGCTGCCGTTCACCCGTCAGCCTGTCGTTGATTTATGGGAAATATGCTACGCGATGGGCCAACGGTTCCGTGATCGGTTCATGCGGCAATTCGGCTGACAGTTAAGCTGAACCTGACCCTGACCCAATAAACAAGGCCGGCCGGTGACACGCGCGACAAGCCATCCATCGCACAATCAGGCTCCGCTATGGATCGCGCAGGGCTTGGCCAATACGCACGTCAAAGAACCGTCCGGGCCGGACGGTTCTTTTAAGCTTGCGCATTTTATTTATTAAAGAACCGGTCGAATAGGCCCGCCGTATACAGAAGAACGAGCAGCGTCAGCAGCGGCGACACGTAGCGGAGCATGAACATCAGCAGCTTGTGTCCGAAGCCGTCGAGCCCCGCTTCCTTGGCGGACTTTGTCCACACATATCCGGCGAAGAGCGTGACGACCAAGCCGCCGAACGGGAGCAGCACGTTGGACGCCACGTATTCGATCAGGTCCATAATCGGCTTGCCCGCAATCGTAAAGCCGCCGAGAATGGCGCCGGCCGACAGTGCGGAAGGAACGCCGAGCACAAAGCAAGCGGCCGAGACCAGCGTCGCGGCTTTGATGCGCGACCAGTTCCATTTGCCCATCGCATAAGCAACCGGCACTTCCAGAATGGAGACGGCCGACGTCAGCGCAGCGATGGCTAACAGCACGAAGAACAGCCCGCCGAACAACTGGCCGAACGGCATCGCGGCGAAAGCGGCCGGCAGCGCCATAAACACGAGTCCAGGCCCCTGCGAGGGTTCAATGCCAAAGGCGAACGAAGTCGGGAAAATAATGAGCCCGGCGATGAATGCGTAAATCAAATCCCCCGCTCCGATGGCCAGTGTAGCGCCCTTCAACGACTGACTCCTATGTGTGTATGCGCCGTAGGTGATCATGATCCCCATCCCGAGCGATAACGAAAAGAAGGCATGACCTAACGCCACCAGGGCGGATTCAGCGGACAATTTACTAAAATCCGGCTTGAGGAAAAATTCGACGCCGGCCATCGCGTTCGGAAGCGTAAGCGAACGAATCATCAGTCCAAGCAGGAGGATGACTAGTCCGGGAATCAGCACTTTGTTGAATTTCTCGATTCCGCCGGAAATCCCTTTGCCCACAACCCAGCCGGTAATGATCATGACGACGGCTTGCCAGGACAGCGGAACGTACCCCGAGGTGAAGGATACGAAGCGCTCTTTATACATGTTGTCCGCATATAAGCTGTCGGTGAACGACAGCGCTGCGTAGTGCATCGTCCATCCGGCTACGACGGCGTAGAACGTCATGATCATGAACGAAGCGAATACCGAAACGAAGCCGAAAGCGCCCCATGTTCTGGATTTCGACAAGAGGAAGAACGACGACGAGGCGTTCCCGCGTCCGCTGCGCCCGATCGTCATTTCCGCGATCAGAACCGGAAGGCCGACAAGCAGCAAGCACACGATAAAAAGCAGGAAAAAGGCCGCCCCGCCGTATTGTCCGGTAATATAGGGAAACTTCCACATGTTGCCGAGTCCGACAGCGCTGCCGATGGCGGTTAAAATAAAGCCGGACGAGCTAAAGCGGTCAGAAGATGCGGGCTGGTTGTCTAAAGAGGGAGAAACCTTGCTTTTTTTCACGTCATTAACCCTGCTTTCTTTCTATAAAATTAGAATCCTGTAAATAGCAACAACAAATATATTAACCAATGGTGCATTAATTGAAAAGTAAAAAATTATGATTACCATTTGTTCGTCCCAGGAACCATTGACATGGGGTTTCATTCCAATAAAATCTTACATAATTATCCAAGCTAACTCATCAGCGGAAAAGGGGAGACCTCAAGATGAAGATGATGGGATTCCCGAACCGCGCGCTGCTGCAGTTGGGCGGCATTACCGTTATCGTGTACGTGGTTTCATAGGGTTGGGGCCACAACCTGTTCGGCGGCTCGTTCGTCGTGGAGCGGCCTGATACGGTCTTGGTTGATGGGGCATGATCTGCGGATGACGATGCTGCTCGTGCCGATGACCGTGTTCGTCTCGTGGAAGCTGACGCTCACTTCGCTCGTGCCGCTGCCGTTCACGGCGTTTCCGGTCCGTCTATACGGCGGTTGGATTCCTAGCCGGTTCATGGCTGCGCAGACTGCTTTCGATGATGGGAATGAAGGGGGTTGGAAGCCGTTTCGGGCATTCGGTCATACGGCGCGGGCAGCCGGGAAGGTGGACAGTTGTCCTCTTGTGCCCGGCCGAGGGGAGACGAAGGATCGTTCGTCCTGACCGGACCGCCTTGCTCCTGTCCTCCCCGCACTAACGCTCCTGCTCCTGCACCGATAAGGTAAACGTGGCGCCACAGCCGGGACAGTAAGCCATATGGACGCATTGATGCCGTTCGAGATCGGCGAAGCCGTTCGTCAGCTTCATATCGTCGATCGATCGGTAAGGTGAATACGGATCGTCATAATCGCTCAGCCTCCCGCGGTCCTCCGCCGCTTGACGGCAGGACGGGCAGCTTCCTCCCAGCGCCTCCAGGCCGTTGCACACGCTGCAAACATAAGAAGACAACGCCAACACCTCCACCCCTATAATGCCCGGATTTGATGCAAAAGTTGTAAATGCAATGAAATTGTACAAGCCATTTCAGCAAGCCGGGGCATGTTCGAATATAACGCTTTATGTTAGAATAAGGGCATGAATCTTGGGGACTTTTGGCAGGGGGAAGGAGACCGTTCCATGCGTTATCGCAGCCTCTTAGGGCCTATGGCGGGCATCGTCTTGCCGTATGCGGCGTATTTGCTGTTACGCAGTCATGCTTCCATCGACGGGCATTTCGCCATGCCGAGGGGGCACTTCTATATCGTTAGCGCTGTAGCCTGCTTGGCTCTGGTGATCGCTATCGCTGTAGGCGTCGCCGGCAGCCGGCTGCGGAATATTAAAGTGAGCTTCTTGGCGTTATCGTTCGTCTCCATAGCCGAGTTGTTTATGGTTCATGGCTTGTCGACGCCCAATTTCATCCTTCACGCCACTAATCTGCCGGGCATAGCCGCGCAAATGAGTGTCTTGCTTGCCTCCTTCTGGCTGTGGCTGTCGGCATTCTCCACCGATCATCGTCTCGTGAGGGTTTTGTCCAAGCACCAGTCACGGCTTATTCCGGCTTGGACGGCGGCGCTTGCCGTCATGGGCGTGACAGGCATGCTGTTTCCGCACACGGCCGCGTTCATTCCGCTGAACGGGGCGATGGTCGCCCTCACGATCGCCTTGAACGGGATCGTCATGTACCGCTATTATCAATCTTACTTGTATTCGCGGTTTCCGCTGCAAATCGCCATCGTATACAGCTCCGGCTGGTTAATCGTGGCCCAGCTCATTATGGTGACCGGCGAGATATGGCGCGCGAGCTGGTGGCTGTACCACTTCCTGCTGCTTGCTTCCATGATCGTCATGGTGGCCGGATTAATCCGCCAGTATGCATCCAACCGGTCGTTGGCCGATGCGATTCGCGCTTTGTACACGAGCGACCCGATCGAACGGATTACCGGCAGCATCTCGCCCAGCGTGAAAGCGCTTATGGCCGCTACCGAACAGAAGGATCCGTATACGGCCGGACACAATTTCCGGGTCACGATGTATGCCCTGAAACTGGCGGAGGAGCTTCAGCTTCGGCCGGACGAGCTGCGCGCTCTGGCGCAGGGCACGATCGTCCACGACGTCGGGAAGATCAATATTCCCGATGCGATTCTCAACAAGCCGGGACGGCTGACGCCCGAGGAACGAAGCGTGATCGAGCTGCATCCGGTGAGCGGCTACGAGATGTGCCGTACGCTCGGTTTTATGCAAGAAGAGCTCGGCATCATCCGCTGGCATCATGAGAAATGGGACGGCAGCGGCTACCCCGACCGTCTGCGGGGCGAACAGATTCCGCTGATGGCGCGCATTGTGGCCGTGGCCGACGTGTATGACGCGCTAACGTCGAACCGCGCGTACCGGCAAGCCATGTCCCATCGCGAAGCGATGCGGTTCTTGAAGGATTGGCGGGGGACGCATTTCGACCCCGGCTGTGTAGACGCGTGGGTCCGCTTATGCGAACGCGACGCCAGCGTGTATCAGTATCCGTCTCAAGTCGTAACGGAAGAAAAGACGGTTCCCGTGCTTTGACTCCCGGCCGGGCTCCATACTCCCGCGCTGCGCCTCGCTCCCATTCGGGTGCGGGGCTCTTCAGGTTCAGGGAGTCCCGGATCGGAGGTTGTTCGCTTCGAGCAGCTTGCGGATAGCCGCATTGAGCGTGCCGGGGTCGGGCGTCGAGACGGCTTTGTCCGAGAGGCCGTATTTCTTTTTTAGTGCGAGAATGCGGGAGACGCTCGTATTCAGGCGTTCCTCCGTCAGCGTGCCGTCCGCCGCCGCCTGCTTCAGCGCATCGAGGACGTGCAGCGCGCGGTCGGCGCCGTGGGCGACCATGACCAGATCGCCGCCGGCCAGGATGGTGCGTACGGCCGCTTCGCCGATGTCGAAGTGTTTCGTGATCGCGCCCATCGTCAAATCGTCGGTCATGACCACGCCTTGAAACCCGAGCTCCTGGCGAAGCAGTCCGTCGATAACGGGCTCCGAGAAGGAGGCGGGGGCGGCGTTATCCAGTGCCGGTATCAGCAGATGGGCGACCATGACCGCGTCCGCGCCTTCTTGCACCGCACGCCGGAACGGAAGCAGCTCCAGCTTGCGCAGCTCCTCGAGCGGCTTGCTTACGACCGGCAGCTCCAGATGCGAGTCGACCCCCGTATCGCCGTGACCGGGAAAATGTTTCACGACCGGCACGACGCCGGCCCCCTGCATGCCTTTCATCGCCTGCGTGCCGAGGTCGGCTACGAGAGCGGCGCTGGCGCCATAGGATCGCGGACCGATGACCGGGTTGTCCGGGTTGCTGTCCACGTCGAGCACCGGGGCGTAATTCATGTTCATCCCCAGCAAACGCAGTTCTTCCCCGAGCAGCTCCCCGATACGCTTCGCCAGCTGAGGATTGTTCGCCTGCCCGATGTGACGGTTGTCCGGCAGCGCCGCGAAGGCCGCAGGCAGCCGGCTGACGGCGCCGCCCTCTTGATCGACGCTTAAGAAGAGCGGAGCGGCATTCGACCCGTTCGCCGCCTTCAAGGCGTTGAGAAGGCCGATGGTTTGCTCCAGCGATCCGACATTGCGTTTAAACAGAATGATTCCGCCGATATGCCGGTTCGCAATCAGCTCGCGAACCGGCGCGTCCAGCGTCCTCCCCTCCAGACCAATCAGCAGCAGCTGTCCGATCTTCTCGTCGGTGTTCATCCTTTGGATTTGTGCATGAATCGGGTCGGGCGTCGCGGCGGGAGGCGGCGGGACGTCGTTCTGCGGGCCCGTGCACCCGCCTGCCAGACCGAGGCACCCCAAGAGAAGACCAAGTCGATAAAAGTGACGCCATTGCCGCAAAAGAAGCCCTCCTTTTTAGGCCGCAGCCTATTTCAACTTACCAACCAGTATGCCGTAATTTTCCTGCAACCATGCTTCAGCTTCGTCCCTGCCGGATGCCGGCGAAACCATTTGACGGCATGACGCGGCATCGCCTACCTGGCTTTTCTGCGGAATCCATCCGTTTACCCCTAGACGGAGAAGGAATGTACGAGGTTGCGGTGTTCGATCTTGAAGCCCAAGCGATATTCTTTTTTGTGCCGTTCCCGTTATTTGTTAAAATGGAACGTATAAGGATGATGTGTTGGTTACGGTTTCTAACTAGATCTCGGAAAAAAGAGGTGGCCGTCATGCCCGATTGGTCGTATAAAACGATATTTCGCCCGCTGCTGTTTCGTCTCCCGTCCCGGCTGGCACGCGAGCTGACGCTTCGCGCGATGGGGCGGCTGAGCCGGTTGCCCGGAGGCGCCTTCGTTATCCGCACGTTAGGGCATATGGAGCCTTCGCCGCTGCTGGAGAGCCGCGTAACCGCGCTAACGTTCCCAACGCCTGTCGGATTATCCGGCAGCTTGGACCCGGAAGGGACGGCTCACAAGGCGATGTCGCAGTTCGGCTTCGGCTTCATGGAAGTGGGCCCGGTGACCGTTTCATCCGTGCGCAGCGGCCAGCCGATTGTGCGCGAGGCTGCCGCGGAATCGATCGTCTATCCGGCGTACGCGGAGAACCCCGGCCTGAAGGCGGCCGCCCGCCGAATCGCGAAACCGGGGCACACGCTGCCGCAGTTGGTGCGCATCGCGCCGATGCCCGGTACCCGCGGCGAGCGGGCGCTCGAAGAGCTGCGGCTGCTGCGGGCGCGATTGGCCGAGGCTGGAGCGGCGGGCTTTTACATCGATGTGCTGCGGGACTGCGAAGGGACGGAGGAGGCGCTGGCGCTGCTGGAGCGCATCCCGGGCGCTGCGGAGGCCGGCCGGCCTCTGTTTCTATATGTTCCGCTCGACTACCCGAACGAGCAGTTGGAGCGGCTGCTGGAGCGGCTGGATCGATCGGCATGGGCGGGCATCGTTGTCGGGGAAGCGCTTCCCGCGGCTGGCGGCGGCGTCCGTATCGGCAAGGCGTGCAAAGCGGCGGCGCTGGAGAAGCTTCGGGCGATCCGCCGTGTGCTCGGCCCCGGCTCAAGCTTCGACCGGTTGGGCAGCCGGGACGTGAACGGATTTGCCGTGAAAGCAGCGGGCGGGGTGCACGAGCCGCAGGATGCGGTCGACCTGATGCGGGCTGGGGCGGATTACGTGCTGCTGCACAGCGGTCTGGTGTACGCCGGACCGGGCTTGCCCAAGCGGGTGAACGAGGCGGTTCTCTACGAGAAAATCCGCGGGGAACCCGAGCCGTCGCCGCCGTCGTTCTGGAAGCATTGGGGCTGGATGTGCCTGCTGGGGCTGGGGATGATCTTCGGCGGTATTCTGGCGTGGCTGGTGGCGACGACGACCGTGCTGCTGCCTTACGACGAAGCGTATCTAGGCATGGATCTCGAAGAATTGTCGCGGATCAACGCCAACCTGCTGCACTTCATGTCGCACGACCGGATTACGCTGGCGGGGACGATGATCTCGATCGGCATCCTGTATTACCAAATCGCCGCGAACGGACTCCAGCACGGGCTGCATTGGAGCAAAACCGCTTTGGCGGTTTCCGGCGTCGTCGGATTCTCGAGCTTTTTCTTATATTTGGGCTACGGGTACTTCGATCCGCTTCATGCCATCGCGGCTGCGGCGCTGCTTCCGATGTTCGTCTTGTCCATGCGGAACAATCCGGACCGGCCTTACCGCAAGCCGGTGAACAGGCGCAATGACCGCGTGTGGCGGCTGGCGATGTGGGGGCAGCTTTGCTTCGTCGTACTGGGCTTCGCCCTCGCAGCCGGCGGCATCACGATCGCCGTTGTCGGCATGACGCAGGTGTTCGTGCCGGAGGATTTGGCGTTCATGCAGGTTACGCCGGCCGAGCTTGAGGCGGCCAATCCGCATCTCATTCCGCTCATCGCGCATGATCGCGCCGGCTTCGGCGGAGCGCTGCTGTCCGATGCGCTGGCGCTTCTTATTATGGCGCTCTGGGGCCTGCAGCAGGGCGAGCGTTGGCAGTGGAAGACGCTGCTTGTGGGCGGGGCTCCCGGGTTTATTGCGGGCTTCGGCGTCCATCTCGGTATCGGATACACCGATTTCTGGCACCTGCTGCCCGCGTTGTTTGCTTTGGCGCTATATGTCGCCGGACTGATTCTGCTTTATCCATATCTGATGAGAAGCCCGCAGACGCAAGACGCTTAACCGAACGAAAGCCAAGGAGAGGGTGCTTATGGAACAGACGCAAGTCAAAACGCTGGTGACGCGTCCGGCTTTTCAAGCGGTCGGTCTGCGCTGGGAGGGCACGTTCGCGCAAGCGGGCGCCGGGGAGATACGCGGGCTTCAACGGGCGCTGCAGAGCAGACTGAACGAAATTCGCTATGTCGCGGACCCGGCCGTGCTGTTAGGTCTGTCTTATCACGTCACGCCGGCAAGGGACAGCTTCACCCATTATGCGGCCGTGGAGGTCGAGCGGGCGGAGGACGTTCCGTCCGGGATGACCCGGCTCTCCGTCCCTTCACATACCTATGTCCAGACGGAGCACCGCAAAGGGCAGCAGATCGAACGGTCGTACACCGGCTTATTCGCCTGGATCGAACGCGAGGGGTACCGGACCGTGCCCGGAACGCTTACTCACTTCGAGCTGTACCCGATGCGTCAGGATCCGTACGACCCCGATCCGGCGTTTACGATTTTGATCCCCGTGGAGCGCGTTTATTAATGGATGAGCTTGCTTTCGCGGGCTTTATTCACGAGCTTCGCCGAGGAGGCGTTGATCCATTCCTTCAACGCAAGTCCGATCAGCAGGGCGATGGCGGCGTAGAGCGCCAGCATCCGCAAGTCTTCGAACACGAGCTCCCACAATATACCCCCGACCGCTTCCCGCATCAGCCCGATCGCATACGTAAACGGTAGGAACGGGTGAATCGCTTGGAAAAAGGGCGGCGTCAGCTGCACCGGAAAGGTGCCGCCCGACCCGGCAAGCTGCAGCACGAGCAGCACGATGGACATCGCCTTGCCGACGTTGCCGAACACCGACACAAGCGTGTACACGATCAGCATGAACAACGCGCTTAACACAAGTCCGAACGCAATGAACCAGAACGGATTGGCCGCGTACGTGTGCAGCAGGTACAGATCGCCGAGCGTGACGAACAAGGATTGCGGCAGCGCGAACGTCAGAAACGTCAAGTAGCGGCCTAAATAAACCTCGCGGCTCGTATAGGGGGCGGCCTCACCGGCGTGAAGGTCCACCGACAGCAGCGAGACGAGCAGCAGCGCGCCGACCCACAGCGACAGCGTCGTGAAGAAGGGCGACATGGCGGAGCCGTAATTCGGAATCGGGAACAATTTGTTTTCTTTCAAAATGACCGGTTCGGCGAAAAATTCGCTCTCCTTCTGCGCATCCAGCTTCAGCAATCGCAAAATCTCGCCCAAATTCCCCTCCCGCTCGAAGGCGCGGACCCGATCGGCCAGCTCCTTGATTTTCGCTCCGATGCGCGGCAGCGCTTGTTGAACGGCAAGCAGCTCCTCGCGCCCGGTTGCCAAGCCGCGGCTGGCGTCGCCTACGATGCGCGTCACGTCGGGCATGCTGCTCTGCGCCTCGATGAGCGCGTCGTGCGCCTTACGCGCCGCCGTTTTGGCGCGTTCTACGCCGTCCGCGATGCCCGGGGCGATTTCGCCGTCGTAGCGCTCCAGCACGTCGCCCAGCACCGCGGAGACATCCCGGGACACGCGCGCCAAGTCGTTCACAAGCGCATCCGCAGGCTTGGCGCCTTTGGCGATCGCGTCCGCGATGCGGCCTACGATCGCGGTCTGCATCTGCAGGCTGCTTTGCAGCTGCTGCAGCTTTCCCGCGGCCCACGCGGAGCCCTTGCCGCCGGTCAGGCCGTTCAGCCGCTCGAACAGCGTCAGCATGCGGGAGGTCACGTCCCCGGCGACCGTCAAGCGATGCCTGACGCGTTCCAGCTCGGCCTGTAAGGCCGCCGGATCGAGTTTGGCGTCCTGCAGCAGCCCGGTCAGCTGCTCGGTGGCGATCGCCGCCTGCTGCAGCAGGAACAGATCGTGCTTGATGCCGGGCGCCAGCGAATTGAGCGCCTCGTCGCTTCGTTCGAGCCATTGGCCGAGCTGGGCGGTGACGGCTTGACCCGTATCGGCCAGCTTGGCGACTTCGGGCAAGTACGATTCCGTTCGGCGCACGATGTCCTGCGCCTTCTCGATATCGGCAAGTCCGGTGCCGACGGCCTGTTCGACTTCGGGAAGCAGCGCCTCTACCCTGAACAAGACGGTTTTCGCCGCTTCGATCGTCGGCAGTCCGCGTTCCAGCTCGAGCCCGACCTTATTCATGATTTCGAAGATGGCGCCGTTCGCCGTTTTGATGAAGCTGCGGCTGACCTCTTCCAGAATGCCGCTGGCGCCCTTTGACGTAATCTTCGGAGCAATGGCGTTGATTTTCTCGTTGACGTCGTAGACGATCTCCGCTTTGCGCGGCGATTCGGTCAGCACGGACGCGATACGCTCGGAGAAGTCCGGCGGAATCGTCAGACTGGCGTAATAATCGCCGCGTCGCACGCCCTTCATCGCCTGCTCCGCTTCGACGAACGTCCAGCCGATGCGGTGATCGGCTCGCAGCGAGGCGACGATTTCATCCCCGATGTGCAGCTCGCGGCCGTTGACGGTCGTGCCCAGATCCTGATTGACTACGGCGATCGCGAGCGAGCCGGTGTTCGAATAGGGATCCCACGAGGCCAGAATATTGAACCAAGCGTAGAGCGAAGGCAGGAATATCAGTCCGAGGACGATGACCGAAGCGGCCCAGTTGCGGCCGACATTTCGCATATCTGTGGCGTAGATGGACCAAATTCGCTTCATGGCTACCTCCTGGACGTTATTGCTTCGTATTCGTGATACAAAATATCGTCTTTTCAAGCTGCTGCTTTGCTTAAGACTTTCTAAAGGGGGGAACCCTCATGGATAATTTAAGAACCATTTTGCAAGAAAGTAGAGTTCAATTTGAAATGATTCATCACGAAAAACCGATTCGTACTGCACAGGAGGGTGCGGATTATTTTGGAATTGAAATAGGTCAGACAGCACCTACATTAGTTCTCAAGTCAGAAAAAGGCTACTTTGCGATGATAGTTTCTGGAAGTCGCGGGCGTGTAAATTTAGAAGAAGTGTCGGGAATTTTAGGATGCAATCAATTGAAAATGGCAACTCCAAAAGAAGTCCAACAGATAACCGGCTGCACGGTTGGCAGTGTCTCTATAGTGCTTTCTTTGCCTTGTATCGTAGATCGAGGACTTTTCCGCTATCCATTTATTTACGGTGGTACGGGAGAACCGACATCGACGCTGAAAATTGTCCCAAATGCTTTAGAAAAACTAAATCAAGTTGTTGCTTTTTTGGATTAAGGTGAGAAAATTTATGTCCATAAATGCCAGTGTTCCCGTGTTGAAGGCCGGGTATCCAAGGCCGGAGCCGACGGCAACTTTTTACATGGACATCCGGTATAGCGGGGAGTAAACTCGGTTTTATTCGAAATCAACCTATTCGGATAGACAATATATAAATGAGCTGGATCCCATGGAGAACAACCTGATCACGGCTTTTCAGACGAACGGGGTTTCTTTAGCGGTTTCCTTGGCGGTCATCGGCTTGCTTATGCTTTAGGCCGCAGACGCTCGGTTTCGGCTATCGGGTATTGATCGCGCTCGGACTCGGTTTGGCCGCCGGGATTTTCTTTAACTCATACAAGTTCGACTTCAAGAGTGTCGGCACGATCGGCAGCATTTATGTGAACCTGGTGCGAATGCCGGTCATCCCGCTCGTCGTCGTGCTCGTGATCAACAGCATAACGACGCTGACCAATCTCGGTCATTTGCGCAAAATCGGCTTCAAGACGATATCCATCTTCCTACGACCGGTATCGCCGCGCTGATCGGCGTTATCGTGGCGGTATTGATCGATCCGGGGGCAGGCATCGTCCAAGCCGTTCCGCAGGACTTCAAGCCGCGTGAGATGTACAACATGCCGCTGGATATATCCGACTACATTCTCATCGTGCTTGTCAGCGTCATCTCCTCTGTTGGCGTGGCGGGGGTTCCCGGACCGGCCGCCATCTCGACGACGGTCGTGCTGACTGCGCTCGGCTTGCCGCTCGAAGGGATCGGCTTGACGCTGGCGATCGACGCCGTCGTCGATATGGGGCGGACTGCCGTCAACGCGACGGGTACGACAGTCTCTTCGCTGCTGGTCGCGAATGCCGAAGGCGAATTCAACCGCGAAGCGTTTAACCGCGACGAAGAAGACGAGCTTGAGCTGAGTAACGTCTCCTAAGCTCGAGGAATAAGACCGAAGGTCCAAAGCGGCCGTCAAATAAGCCCACAAAGAAGACCCTCGCTGCAAGCGGATGGCGATCATCATCTGCTTTGCAGCGAGGGTCTTGTCTTGTTTGTTGTGGTTAGTACCGGATGCTGACGCTGTGCGTCTCCGGCACGTACTCGACTTTAGCTCCGAGCACCTCCGACAGCAGCCGGACCGGAATCATCGTATGATCGTTCATCAGCTTGGCGGCCGTCCCGGTTACGTACTCCCGGCCGTTGACGGCATACGCGCCGCGAGTCGTGTAGAAGGTGATCGTTCGGTCCTTCTTCGTATAGATGGCCGCCTTCTGCGCGTCATCCCACGTGACCGCGGCGCCAAGGGCGGAAGCCAGATCGCGTACCCACAAGTAGGCAGAGCCGTCGACCACGGCCGGGGCCACATGCATATCAAACGTCACGCCGTCGAGCACGTACTTGTCTCCGTTCAGCGCGAAGGAAACCGTGTGCGCCGCGTCGCCTTGAAGCTCTGCCAGCTTCTTGTAAGCCGCGGCATCCTGGTGAAGCTTCTCCTTGCCTACAGTTGGAACGGGCTCCGTCCGGAAATCCCACTTCCGCTCGAAGGTGCTGACCGTCCCATTGCGGCTGGCGGATAGTTTCACATAAGCCGTATAGGCGGAATCCGGCTGCAGAGGCTTAACCGGCGTCAGAATCACTTCCTGCTTCAGATGGTTGTCGTTCTTCGGCGAATTGCGCAGCAGCTCGACCGGTTGACCGGCGGCGTCCGTCAGTTTGGCATCCAACAGCGTTACTTCCTCCAGGTCGGCGCCGGTCAACCGGGCCAGAATCGGATATCCGACCGGATACGAAGCGGTAGCGGTATGCATGCGGATCGGATCCGGGACTTCATTGCCTTCGAACGCAACCGGGACGTATTTGTCCCCGGGAGCAGGCGTGACCTGCAGCTCCATCTGGTTCTCGTCTTGAAAGCCGAATTCCAGTACGACGATCGGACCGGCGACCGCAACTCCGACCTCCTTGACGGTTGCGTACAAGAACGGAATGCGGTGATACGGGGCGTCGAACAGTCCGTCGACGGATTCGACAGGCGTCCCGTAGTTATAGGATACGTCCTCGGCTACTCCCTCGTAATAACCGGCATAGACGGCGCGTTCGCCCGGCGTGCTGCCGGTATACCCGGGCACCGACTTGCTTTGGTCATGCAGGGACACTTTGTTCGGGTCGATCTGGTTGACGTGCAGGTATTCGGCGTGCATCTTGGCGGCCATCGTTAAATGGCGGTTGATTTGCAAGGGCGGCAAGCCGTACAAGGTCCGATAATCGTTGACGGCTTTCACCAATTCCAGCTGCTTGTCCGAGTAGTCAGACGGAGGCTCATCGATGGCGAGCGGGGAAACTGTAAATGTCCATTGCTGCTCGATCGGCTCGTATCCCGTGAAATTGACGGAAACTTTGACGGTATGCTCGCCGACGGATAAGTTGCCGGCCGGCGTATAGCGGTAGGACATGGATTTCGGGTCGAACGTTCCTTGTACCTCTTGACCGTCCAGCTTCAGCGAAATGTCATGCAGCATCGTGACTTCGGTGTCCGTTATGGCAAACCCGACGGTCGGCTTCTTCAGACCAACGGTTCCTTTCGGATAGGCGATGTAATAGAACGTTTCCGCCTTGACCTGGGCCGGGGCGGGAACGACTGCGAATAAAGCGAGGGCGATACCAAAGACGAGCAGCAGCTTCAATGAACGTAACATCGGTTTCATGTGAACCTCCTGTGTGACTGGCTTCATATGTTGTTATCTATTCGCTTTTCTACGCAAAAACCCCTTTTATCTCCTCATAAATTAGGAATAAAGTCGGGGGTTGCCGGGGGATTCGGAGTTGGGAAGAAGAGTAGGCTTTTATTGCATTGACAAGGCTGGACGTCAAAAGGTATACTAAAAACAGCTAGATAGTTAGATATTTATCTAAATATTTAACTTTAAATTGCAAGAGAAGGTGTGCCGATGTCGATCAATCAAGCCTTTAAAGCGTTATCCGACCCGACTCGAAGGAAAATTCTCGACCTGCTGAAGGAAAAGGATTTGACGGCCGGCGAGATCGCCAATCAATTTCAGATGACGAAACCGAGCATCTCCCACCATCTGAGTTTATTGAAGCAAGCGGATCTGGTCCGGGACGAACGTGAAGGCCAGCATATTTACTACTCGCTGAACACGACGGTATTTCAAGATTTGTTGAAATGGGTGCTGCAATTCCAACAACTACCGGAAGGGAAGGATCATCATGAATAAACCATGGTTTATTTGGCTGCTTCTTGCGGCGTCTATTGTTGCCGGCATTGTTCTGTATCCGTCGAGGCCGGATCTCATGCCGATTCATTGGGGCGTTGACGGACAGCCGGACAACTATGCGCACAAGGCGGTTGCTTTGTTTCTCGTCCCTGGCATTTTGATCGTTGTCCACAGCTTGCTTACGTATTTGCCGAAATTGGATCCGAAGAAAGAAAACTACGGCAAATTCCAGTCTTCGGTGAATGTGATCCGGAATGTGATTATGATCGGGCTGCTGGTGCTGCATGCCTTTACAATTGCTTACGGATACGGATTCACCTTCAATATGAACTATGTTGCGCTGCCGTTTGCAGGAATTGTGTTCATCGTCCTGGGCAACTATATGCCGCGGTTCAAAACGAATTATTTCATGGGCGTCCGCACCCCCTGGACGCTTGCGAGCGAAGAGGTTTGGCGTAAAACCCACTATTTGAGCGGCAGAGTATTTGTGGCAGGCGGCGTACTTCTGCTGCTAAGCGTTTTCCTGCCAGACGCTGTGAAATTCGGTTTCTTCATCGGACTCATCGCTTTGACGACGATCGTCCCTTATCTCGGGTCCTATATGTATTACAGAAAGTCAAGAGGCTAGCAGATCTGCCGGCCTCGACCCGGGTTCATTGGCGGAAGGTGAAGCAGAGAAGCCCGCAAACCATCAGCGCCCGTCCGGCGGGTGCCCGCTAGTAAATGCGCGGCAGAAAGGCCATGCTCTCAAGTCGATCGGACTTGATGGGGCATGGCCTTTCTGCCGCTGCGATCAGCGTTCGGCGCCAGTGGTGGGGCACGCGCGGCCGGGTGTGTATTGACCTTATTCCACTATGGATTTATACTAAATCTAAATATAATCAGAGGGAATGAACGCTAATGACCAAGCTCAATTTAACGACGCAGCGTAAAGCGATCTATGATATATTGCAGCATAGCGACGATCACCCGACGGCGGCGGAGGTGATCGAACGGCTGCGTGACAAAGGCCATAACTTTGCTTACGGCACCGTATATAACTCCCTGCGCTATTTGTCCGATATGGGGTTGATTCGCGAGCTGAAGCTCGGGGAAGCGGCCAGCCGATATGACGCCCGGACCGACGATCATCATCATATCTTATGCAAGCGATGCGGCCGCGTCGATGAAGTGTTAGCCCAGACGCCTGCCGCCTGGGTTCAGGCGGTCGAGCAGGAAACGGCGTACTTGGTCGATCATTCGCACGTGGTGTTCGAAGGGGTGTGTCCGACATGCAGAAAATCGACAATTCATTCATAAAGCGGGCGTCGCTGGACATCGGGCATCCGGGGTTCAAATCACCGGGCCAAGCGGCAGAAAAGATGGGGCGACCCGTCGAAACAGCCATTGGCGCTTATTGCAGCGAAACGCAGCGGGTTGCGGTCATCAGTCTGTTCCCCGAGAGGCTGCGCGGACTGGTTGGCGAACTGACGGCGCGGTGCCTGGATGTGCTCGTCTTTCACCGCTTCGATCCGGCCGTCATGGACGGACTGCCGCTTGAGCTGGTCGTCATTGACGCCGCCGCGGCTGCGGAAGCGGGCGAGCTGGCCGAGCTGCAGGCGGCCGTCGCCGATACGCGCATCCGCGCGCGCTTCCTGTGGCTCGTGCAGGAGAATGCGCCGGCTGCGGATTTGGCCAATGCCGAAACGATCGTTTGGCCGATGCCGCTTTCCGATGCCGTACAGTGGGTGGAGGAGCTGCTGTCGGCGGCGCAAGCCGAAGCCGTGACGACGCCGGTTGCAACCGCTAATGGTAACAGCACCGTCTACACGTTTAAGGATTTGACCCTCGATCCGAAGAAGATGACGCTTTCCCGCGGCGGCAAGCGCGTCGAAGTCACGAAAACAGAGTTCGAGCTGCTGCTTCTGCTGATGCAGGAGGGCGGAGCCGTTCTCACCCGCGAGGAAATTATGGATCGCGTCTGGGGCAGTCAATATTTCGGCGGCAGCAACGTCGTCGACGTGCATGTCAAAAGCTTGCGTAAAAAGCTCGGCGATCCCGCCGCGGCTCCGATCTATATTGTCACCGTACGCGGTGTCGGCTACCGGTTGGCGGACGAGTAATCGTCCGCTAACGCTTGTTAGCAGGATCTTCATCCTATCTTCATGAAAACATCATCTTTCCTTCATGAACGGACGGGTATTCGATGGTATTATCAATTTATAGATTTAGACTGAGTCTAAATACAAAAGGAGGTTGGAACCATGAACACGCAACAACCTGGACTAACTTCGAATCAAGGCTCGCCTGCTGCAGATCACTGTAATTTCTACCGGGCCGATTCGGGATAAAGTGTGCCATTGGCCGACGAACGGGGTATCGATATCGGAAAGCCGTATGACACCGGGAGGGTAACAGCAATTGCGAATGGAAAGGCGGGATACCATGAACGTGACGATCGAAGAAGCGGTCGAGCGCTTGAAAGCATCCGGTATCCGGATGACGGCGCAGCGTGAACTCATCTTGGATTACCTGTATGCCAGGTTGTCCCATCCTTCGGCCGAGGAATTATATGAAGCCATTTATGCCGATTATCCTAGGGTCGTCAGCATTACGACGATTTACAAAAATATGCGGGTGCTGCGCGATTTGGGCTTATTGAAGGAGTTTTATGTACGTCAAACCGGAATCGCCCGTTACGACACGAACGTGCTTCCGCATCATCATCTGTATTGTGTCCGATGCGGAAGGGTGACGGATTATACGGGGGCGCTGTCCCTGCCGTCCATCGAGGTGAGTCCGGGGTTTCAGGCGCACAGTATTTTCCTGGAAGTAACGGGTACCTGTAAGGCATGTGCCGTCCTGCAGCGGCCGGAGCGAGGCATTGCGATCTAAGAAGCCGATTTGAAAAATAAGAGGAGGAATTTTAAATGAGAAACCAACTGACGGATATGATCAACAAACAAATTGCCAACTGGACGGTGCTGTATGTAAAGCTGCACAACTATCATTGGTATGTGAAGGGTCCGCAATTTTTTACGCTGCATACGAAGTTCGAGGAACTGTACACAGAAGCTGGGCTGCACGTCGACGCACTGGCCGAGCGGTTACTCGCCTTAGGGGGCAAGCCGGTCGCAACGATGACGGGGAGTCTGGAAATCGCATCGGTCCGGGAAGCCGCCGGAGAGGAATCGGCCGAACAGATGGTGGAGGTGATCGTGAACGATTTCAGCCTGATTATCGGCGAATTGAAGCTGGGCATGGAATACGCCGAATCGATTCAGGACGAGACGACGGGCGATTTGCTGCTCGGTATTCACTCGGCGCTTGAGAAGCACGTTTGGATGTTAAATTCGTTCTTGGGCAAATAAGCTTTACTGTTTGACGGGGGCGAGCCCCGCAGCCAGCCGTAAGCGAAGCCGATTTCATCGTGCTCCGCTTACGGCTTCTTCATTTCGTACCAGGTCCGATAGGCTTCGATGTTGTCCGGGGAATCGTCGGAGGCGTCGGACGTTCGGAAATAGCGGGCGAAGTAGGCGGCTTCCGCCGTCTCCGCGTTGCCGTCGCTGTTCACCGTGAAGTGAACGTAGGACACTTCCAGCTCCCACTTCACGGAACGGGCGGCTTCGTTGACGTGCTCGACAGTGGCGAAAGCTTTCACCCGCTCAAGCATCGCTTCGAGCACAGCCGGGTCCGGCAACCCTGCCGTGTCGGCCCGGATGGTCAGGTTGGGGCGCGTGAATGCAACGTGAACGCGCTGCACCGATGGACTCAGCTGCTGCAGCTCTTGGCGCAGCTCCTTCACGGCAGGGGTAGACACGGAGTGTGTCACGCTGCACCCTCCGAGCATCGCTGACCCTAGGATAAGGAACAAGGCACACAGGGGCCTTCCATCGCATCGGCATCGTCTCCTTGTTCGAGCGTAGGTATGATCAATCATAACACATAGGGAGCCGGAAGCGGGGCAGAAGCGTTCCTTGCCTGCCTGAGGCCGAGGGGCCAGGGAGGGGATTGCTTTTCGCTTCGAACTGTCGTGCCGATCGTGATCCATGTCTTCTGCCCCTCCAGGTAACATTTAGCAGCTTGTTGACAATGATTTTTATTATCACTACTATTTTCTATGTACGCGGAAGGATGTGAATGCAGAATGTTGTACGACAGCACCCAACTGCACCAGCTTTTGTTCGAATATATGAGCACGGAAGAGTTGAAAATCCCATGCCGTTCGCAAGCGGATGTCTCGACAGGGGACGAATACGCCTTCGGCTTCGTACAGCAGGATAAGATTCGCGTCACGCTGCGCGCTCGCGGTCAGCGGCTTTCGGGCAACGTGCTCGGCGGCGATTTGTTCCTCATTCCTCCGGGCAGCGCATGCACGTTCGATAACTTGTCGGCCAATCATACGGCCGCTCTGGTCGTCATCCGCTTCCAATGCGTGCCGAAGAAGCTCCACGTCTTACCGGCTTCACCGCTGCCGATATTCGCGGAACGTCTGGAGCTGATCCGCTTCCGCATTCCTCAAGTTCGGAGCTGGATTCAAGATTTCATCGGAGACTCCGGCGACGACGCGGCTCATTATTATCAGCTGCAATCACATCTGTACGGATTAGCCGCGGCCTACATGACGACAATTCAAAAGCCGAAACAGCCGGAGGCGGAGCTGCTGGATTACGTCGAGCAGACACGTCAGTATATGGTGGAGCGGTATAACAATCCTTTCGATATGGAGGAGATCGCGCGTTTGTCGGGGGTCGGATCGAGCCGGTTTTATCAGGCGTTCCGCCGCCATACAGGGCTGAGTCCGCACAAATACATGACGAAAATCAGGCTCGACATGTCCTTGTCGCTGCTCGCGGATTCCTCGCTGCCGATCCTTGATGTGGCGCATTCGGTCGGGTATCCGGACGAGTACTATTTCAGCCGGTTGTTCAAGAAGCATATGGGGATGTCTCCGACAGAATATGCGTTGTCGGCGAGAAGGAAGATCGCCTGTCTGGCGCCGATCTTCCTCGGAGATCTGTCCGTGCTCGGCATTACTCCCCATCTCGTTCTGGAACGCGGGTGGTGGGAAGCTCCGGAGGAGGGACTGCGCAAGGTAGCGGAGGAGGCGCCGGAGTTCATCTTCATCCCGCCGGTAACGGATGATGTGCATCGCGCCTTGTCCCGCATCGCTCCGGTCGTCATGCTCGACTGGAAGCGTTATTCCTGGAAAGAACGCCTGCTCGATATTAGCCGGGCGCTCGACATATCGACGGTAGCCGAGCGTTGGCTGTCCTATTTCGAAGTGAAGACGGAGAATGCGCGTTATCTGGTGCGCAAACGGCTCGGGGACGAGTCGGTGCTGCTTGTCAACGCTTCGGGTCTGGGGTTTCGCGTATTCGGCATGCAGATGCGGAAGATGAAAGATTTGTTCTACGACGATCTGCAGGTGACGCCACCGGCACTTGTCCGGAACATGAGCTTTCTCGATGTCGCTTCGGTGCAGGAGCTGTCCGAGCTTGACAGCGACCATGTGGTGTTCCTGGTCGATATTGCCGATTCGGAGGATCGCTGCGCGGAGCTGGAGCATCACTGGCGGAGCCTGAACCGGGACCGCCCGAAGAAAAACTGCTTCTTCATCCGCACCCGCCAACCGCTGATGAACAACGCCGCTGTGCACGAGAGCCTCGTCGACCAAATGGTAAGCCACTTGGTGCAGTATACCTGACCCGGCGATTGCCAGAAACGCAACATAATTCGTGACTCCAGGCAGAAAAACCAAAAGTGCGAACGCATAAGTTTTATACGGCAGGACCGTCCGACGCTTCGGGCGGTTTTTTTGTTCGACAAAAAGTGATCATTATTTACAATATTAGTTCGTATGTGCTATGCTGAGCTAAGAGTTTATATGGAAATTAGTTCTAACAACCTATGTAAAGGCAAACTTATTGAAAGATAAGGACGCAAAGCCACAGGTCTAATGCGGAAGCTATGACGGCTGGGCTGCCATCGAGGCTAGATCGCGACAAACTACCTGATATTTGGCTGAGGTAGTTTCTTTTTTGAAGGTCGAGTAACGAGGAGCAGCGGTAAGGAACTTCAACGGCGGCGCATCGGACAAACCAATCGACTTTGATGAAAAGGGAAGTGAGCTTGATGAGATTTATCCCGATTACCGAATACAACGAACAAGCCATGATGCTGGCTCAGCCCGTATACGACAACAAGCGGCGCATGCTGCTTGCGGCCAACAACACCATTCATCCGAGGTATCTGGAGAAGCTGATCCAGGTCGGCATCAAGCAATTGATCATTGAGGACGCCGAGTCCAAGGGGATCACCTTGGAAGAAATGATGGACATGCCCACCTGGATGGATGTCATCGACAACGTGCAGGAGGCTTATGCCGCCGTCAAGGCGAAAAAAGCTTTTCCCATCCGAAATGTGCTGACAGGCGTCAGCCGTCTGATCAGAGAAGTTCAAAGCCGGCCGGTCGTCATCCCGGTGCCTTCGAGAACGCTTGCGGAAGAGCTGAAGCCTTACGCTCATGCCGTCAACGTGGCTTTGCTGGCGCTCCAGGTCGGCAAGGCGCTCGGTTACAACGACCTGATGCTTCGCGATTTGGCGGTAGGCTGTTTGCTTCACGATATCGGCAAAGTGACGGCGCAACAAGAGACGGGGCATCCCGAGGCCGGTTTCAACCTGATCCGCGGCATTCGCGAATTCAGTCTGCTGTCGGCGCATATTGCGTATCAACATCATGAAACCCTCGACGGCCATGGATACCCGCGCGGCATCTCCGGGGCAACCTTTCACGAGTATGCGCAAATTTGCGGCGTGTGCAATCTGTACGAGAACCTGATCTCGGTGCAGGATGCGGCTCCTCACGATGCGATGGAACGCATCATGGCTACGAGCAGCATCAACTATAACGCGGATGTGGTCAAGGCTTTCGTAAGAGCCGTTCCCTCGTACCCGCCAGGAACGAAAATTCGGATGCAAACCGGCGATAACGCGATCGTGACGAAAATCACCGATCATATGCAGCGGCCGGTCGTTCGCTACCTGACGACGGGACAAGAAGTTTCATTAGCCGACAACCCTACGCTCATGATTGCCGGCTGCTGTTGATCGGCAGTTCATTTTAATTTCGAAGGAGCAGACAACGGATGGCTAACATTATGATCGTGGATGACGCAGCTTTCATGCGCATGATGCTGAAGCAGATGATAACCGAGTTCGGGCACCAGGTGGTGGCCGAAGCGCAGAACGGCATAGAAGCCATTGCGGCTTATGAGAAGTTTCGCCCGGATCTGGTGACGATGGATATTACAATGCCCGATATGGACGGGATCGAAGCCGTTAAGAACATTAAGAGCATAGACGCTGGCGCCAAAATCATCATGTGCTCGGCAATGGGGCAGCAAGGGATGGTTCTGCAGGCCATTCAAGCAGGGGCGAGGGATTTTATCGTGAAGCCGTTTCAGAAAGATCGGGTAGGCGAAGCGATCTCCAAAATTTTGGGCTAGCGCATCGCCGGCCAGAACAAGGGATTTGATTTTCATAACGGAAAAAAGCAGCCTCCCTTCGGGAACGACGGCTGCTTTTTTGTTTTACGGCTGCGCCTGGCTAACGGCTTAGCCTTGCGCTTCGGAGACGATTTGCTCCATCACCTTGATCATTTGCTCAGCGGGATAAGCGCCGGAGAGCGCGTACTTGTTATCGAACACGAAGAAGGGAACGCCGGTAACGCCGATGCGAGCCGCTTCTTCCTGATCGGCGTTCACCCGCTCGGCGCCTTCGCCTTGCTCCAGGCGGCTGCGCAGCGTTTCGGGGGCATGTCCCTGGGCTGCGGCGATAGCCAGCAGCACCTCCAGCTGCGCGATATCCTGGCCATCCTCGAAGTAGGCCTTCATGATCCCGTCTACGAGCGCAGCTTGCCGATCCTCCGGCAGCAGCGCGACGAGCCGATGCGCCAGCAGCGTGCTGGGCATCCGGGTCACCCGATCGAAGCGGAAGGTGACGCCCACCGCCGCGCCCGCTTGCGTGACGCGCTCCGTCACCTGCGCTACCCCGGCGGGACCGCCCATCTTTTTGCCCATCGCGTCGTGGAAGGGAAGTCCTTCGGGCGGCAGCGACGGATCAAGCTGGAACGAGCGGACGCGAATCGTCGCTTCCTTGCCGCCGGACCATGCGGCCAAAGCGTCCTTTAAGTTTTGCTTGCCGATCCGGCACCAAGGGCACACCATATCGGAGTAGACGTCTATTTGCATAAAGCAGCACCTCCACTTTAATTTCATAAGTAACTCTAGTATGGGACATTTAGGGGCGGATGGCAATATAAGATTAGAATCAGGGACAAGCAGAAGCACGTTCGTGCGTTTTGTGTTTCGACCGTGAGTATGGCATGCTAGGGAGTAGCATTTACCCACCCGCGCCCGCGCACAGTCTGCTGCCGATTGCCGGACAGACGGCACACCTTGTTCATATATCGTTCACGCCGCACTGGTACACTGGAAGCATCGGGCGAACTAAGAGCGCCGCACCATTCAGCACCCGATCTGAAGGAGGAATTTCCTTTATATGACACAAGAAACCTCTCCATCGACAGCCGGCTGGAACCCGTTCGTCCGGCTTATTCTACAGACGAAGCCGTCCAAGACGCTGCTCGCGCTGGCGCTTTCGCTCAATCTCGTCACGACGCTCTCGGGACTCGTGATTCCCCTGCTGACGAAGCATGTAGTCGATAACTTCTCGCTCGCGAACCTGAATGCCGTGCAAATGGCCGGCATCGGTCTTGCTTTCATCGCGCAGGCGGTTACAGCCGGCATTTCCACGTATTTGCTCAGCCGGATCGGCCAGCAAATCGTCTCCAATCTGCGGCACCGGTTGTGGCAGAAGCTGCTCAAGCTGCCTGTTTCCTACTACGACGAACACCAGACGGGCGAAACGATCAGCCGTATGACCAACGACACCGGGGTATTGAAGGGGCTGATCACCGAGCACTCGGCCAACTTTTTCACGGGCATCATCTCCATTGTCGGCTCGCTCGTGATGCTGTTCTATCTGGATTGGAAAATGACGCTGCTCCTGCTCATCGCGATTCCGCTCGCTTCCGCCGTCCTGGTGCCGCTGGGCCGGCAAATGTACAAAATTTCCAAAGGGCTGCAGGATGAGACGGCCGATTTCACGTCCGTACTGACCCGCGTGCTGTCGGAAATTCGCTTGGTGAAAGCCTCTAACGCGGAAACGCGGGAGTTTGAGAACGGGAGCAGCGGCATATTGAAGCTGCTCCGTTACGGCATCCGCGAAGGTAAGGTGCAGGCCGGGATCGCGCCGGTCATGTCCTTTGTCATGATGCTGATGTTCGTGCTGATCATCGGTTACGGCGGCCTTCGGGTATCGTCCGGCGCGCTGACGGCGGGAGCGCTGGTGGCCTTCCTGCTGTATTTGTTCCAAATCGTGCTGCCTACGACGCAGATTACGCAGTTTTTCACACAGTTCCAGAAGGCGAAAGGGGCGACCGAACGCATCATCGAGACGCTTGAGGCGGAAGAGGAGTCCGTCTTGGGGCTTCCGCTTGAAAGAGCCGACCTGCCGATCGTGCTGGAAGGCGTGTCATTCGCTTACAAGGGCGGCGAAGCTGTGCTTAAACAGGTGACGTTCACGGCGGAGCCAGGCAAGGTTACAGCCATCGTAGGTCCGAGCGGGAGCGGCAAGACGACGCTGTTCTCGCTGCTGGAGCGATTCTACAGCCCGACTGGGGGGACGATTAAGCTGGGCGAGGTTCCGATCGATCGGTACGCGCTGCCTTCGTGGCGCAGCCGGATCGGGTACGTCTCGCAAGAGAGTCCGCTTGTGGAGGGAACGATTCGCGAGAATATAAGCTACGGGCTGGATCGGGAAGTGACGCCGGCGGAGCTCGACCGGGCAGCGCAGATGGCGTATGCCGACGAGTTTATCGGCCAGCTGCCCGGCGGCTACGAGACGGAGGTCGGAGAGCGCGGCCTCAAGCTGTCGGGGGGCCAGCGCCAGCGTATCGCGATCGCTCGCGCGCTGCTGCGCGACCCGCAAATTTTGATGCTCGACGAAGCGACGTCGAGCCTCGACAGCAAGTCGGAGATCGTGGTGCAGCAGGCGTTGCACAATTTGATGCGGGGCCGAACGACGCTCGTGATCGCGCATCGGCTGTCTACGGTCATTGACGCCGATCGAATCGTTTTTGTCGAGAAGGGGACGGTCACCGGCGTCGGGACGCACGACGAGCTGTTCGCCTCGCACCCGCTGTACCGCGAATTCGCTTCGCAGCAGCTGCGTTTGCAGGACCGGCCGAGCTGAGCGGGTGCCCGGGAAGGGAGTCTGGCGCATGCTGAAGGCGTGTCCGGACCGCCCATGGCAGGCGCTGCCGCATGCGGCTTCGCCTTCAGCGCGGAGAAGCTCTGATTCACGCGGCAGAGCAGTCGCTCCGTGCGCGGCATTCGTGCCAAGCCTGTATTCGGGGCGGCGAACGGCGGTTTACGGCAGGCGTACTCTCATAAGCCGGAAGACCGCCTGGACCGAGTCGATCCGGCGGCTGACCCTGACGTGACGCCCTGTCCGGGCAACATCCCGCCTCTTTGATTCGGCGCGAATTTCGGCTATATTGTAAAGTAGTACAAGCAGAAGGTGGTCGTGTAACGGGCATGGAGTGGACGCAAGCGATATCCGCGCTGACATGGGAAGATATTCAGGGGTGGTTGAAGCAGTACGAGGCGCTCGGTCCGATTCCGGGCATCCTGGCGCCGCTTGTCGAGTCGTTTTTCCCGGTGCTGCCGCTCGTCGCGATCTTGATTGCCAATGTCAACGCTTACGGATTGGGCGAAGGGGTGCTGCTTTCGTGGATTGGGGTTGTAGGCGGAGCGTCCTGTGTATTTGCTGTCGTGCGGACGTTCGGAGGCCGGCTGCGCGGGCTGTTGGAACGGAAGCTGCCGAGAACGGGCCAGTTGATTCATTGGCTGGAGAAGCACGGCTTTTCCTCGGTGTTCTTGCTTGCCTGTTTCCCGTTTACGCCGTCGGCTGTCGTCACCGTCGTGTCGGCGTTATCGCGGATGCCATTCCATACGTTCTTCACGGCGACCGCCTTAGGTAAAGGGGTCATGATTTTTCTGGTTTCGCTGGCGGGCAACGACTTGGCCGACGTTCTTAAGCAGCCTTGGAAAATCGCGCTTATTTTGGGCGTGTTCGGTCTCTTGTGGCTGCTTGGCAAAAAAGTCGAGTCTAAATATATGAAATGAGCAAGCGCCCTCTTCCGTCGGCCGATCGGTCAGGAGGAGGGCGTTTCGTTATCGCGAGCCGGCGCGGGGGAGACGAGGGCCGGGTGTGCGTCTGGATCGCCGCCTTCAGGCTTCCGCCTTACGCCGGGTAAGAAAGGAAAAGAGGTGGCAAGGGGAATGCCGGTCATTCGGATGGAATTGTTTATCGAAGCCCCACCTGAGCTTTGCTTCGATTTGGCACGCAGCATCGATGTTCATATGCTGTCTATGTCGGGGTCGCAAGAACGGGCAATCGGCGGGAGGACGAGCGGTTTGATCGAGCTCGGCGAAACCGTGACGTGGGAGGCCGTCCACTTCGGCGTGCGTCAGCAATTGACGGCTAAGATTACAGAGATGGACAAGCCGCACCGGTTCGTCGACGAGATGGTGAAGGGGGCGTTTGCGCGATTTTACCACGAGCATACGTTTATGCCCGAGGCAGAGGGGACGCGGATGACGGATACGTTCGACTATACGTCGCCTTGCGGCCCGCTCGGTTGGTTGGCGGACGCATGGTTTCTGGAGCGGTACATGCGCCGCTTATTAGCAGAGCGCAATGCCGTCGTGAAGCGGCTGGCGGAGGAGCAGGTCGTGGCGACAGAGAAAATTCATAGCGACATGAAGCGTTCTTCAAAGCATCCCTTTTGACATGGAAGTCCCTACCTGGCGTAAACGGCGGGTCGGGGCTTTTTTGCGGAGCGGAGTTTATGGTACCCTAGGACGTACAGACTTGCGGTCGGGCAGTCATGGAAGGGCGGATGAACATATCATGTGGAGAAACCGGAACGTATGGATCGTGCTCACAGGGGAATTTATCGCAGGACTCGGCTTATGGATGTCGATTATTGCCAATCTCGAGTTTATGCAGCAGCGGGTGCCTTCGGATTTTGTGAAATCGTTGATCTTGATTGCAGGGCTGCTGGCGGGCGTCGCGTTCGGCCCTCTGGCCGGTCGGGTGATCGATACCGTCTCGAAGAAACGGGTGCTACTGTACGCAAGTGCAGGCCGCATGCTCAGCGTCTGCTTCATGTTCATCGCCCTGCAGCAGGAGTCGATCGGCTGGATGGTCGTGTTCTTCGTGTCGCTGCAGGCCTCGGCGGCGTTTTATTTCCCCGCGCTGCAGTCCGTTATTCCGCTGATCGTGACGGATCGGGATCTGCTGGCGCTGAACGGCGTGCATATGAATGCCGGCACACTGGCGCGTATTCTGGGCACGACACTGGCGGGACTTCTGCTGTCGGTCATGTCGTTGTATGGACTGTACATGCTGGCGATGGCCGCATATGCGCTGCTGCTCGTCTCTACCTTCTTCCTGCAGGTGCGCGAGCGGGACACGCCGGCAGCGGCGGAGTACGGGATTCCGGCGGGTCCAGGGAAGCGGGAGGCTGAAGCCATGGACGAACGGGCGGAAGGTCCGGCTGAGCGCGGTTTTAAAGCGATCGTACCGCTGCTGCGCACGCAGCCGACGGTCTTGACGGTGCTGCTGCTGACGATCATCCCGACGGTGTTTATCGGCGGCTTCAACCTGATGGTCATCAATATCAGCGAGCTGCAGCACGATCCCGGGGTCAAAAGCTGGCTGTACGCCGTTGAAGGCACCAGCATCATTCTCACCGGCTTTCTGGTGAAACGCTTCGCCCGGAAAGGTTCGCTTCTTAGCCGGTTGTTCCTGTTCGCGCTGTTCGTCGCCGGAGCCGAGCTGCTGCTTGTATTCGCGCATGTGAAGCTGTGGTCGTTGCTCGCTTTCGGTGTATTCGGCTTCGCGGTGGGCGGCTTCTTTCCTGCGGCTGCGACGTTGTTTCAACGGGACGTCCCCCAAGCGTACCACGGCCGCTTCTTCTCGTTCCGCAGTATGCTCGACCGCGTCATGTTTCAAGCCGTGCTGCTCAGCACCGGCCTGCTGCTCGACACGATCGGGCTGCGGCAGATGGTGCTGTGGTACGGCGTGCTGTCGCTGGCTTTAGCCGGATGGCTGGCGGTTCGCGAAGCGAACCGCATGCGCCGGCGGCGGCCCGGAGATGCGGGCGTCTCCTGAGAAGGACGGCGCAGCGGGCCGTGTCTCGGCTGCGTCGGGACGGCACCGCTTGCAAGGGCGAAAGCCCATGCCCGCCGCTTTCTTGCGACGCGTGCGGTGTACTGCCGTTGACTCAACCCAAAAAACCAGCGCCGATTCCCGAGGAACGGCGCTGGTTTTTTTGGTGATTTGCAAGTTTTCCTTACCCGGAAGCACGGCTTACTGCGCAGCCGGCTGCCATTCTTCCTTCGCAGGCCCGTAAACGCCTGGCACCTTCAAGCCGGCTTGACGCATCAGGACGGTCATCTGCGCGCGGTGATGCACCTCGTGGTTGACGAGAATGTGCAGCGTCACCCCGTTCGGCCACGGTTCGCCGTACAGATTGACCTGCTCCTGCAGCGAGGCGTCTGTCCATTGCCCGAGCACCGCTTCAAGCAGCGCTTGGCTCGCCCGCTCGTAAGCGTCGGCGATCGCCTGGGCGGACGAAGGCTGGGGCGTGTGTTCGTCCGGTGATTCGAACTTCAGGCCGGTTCTCGACATCATCTCCTGGAGCGTCGTCACGATGTGCCAGGCGAGTTCACCGAGCTTGCGGTGTCCCGGAGCTACTTCCTGTGCAAGCGAGGCGTCCGTCAGCGCACGGAATATTTTCAAGGTTGAGGCGCTCTCGTGCTTCCATTCTTGTTCAAAGGCGGAAATGCTCTGAATAAACATGCAATCCACTCTCCCGTTTCATGGAACGATTGGTGAAGATCCCTGCTTGTTTACCTTCCATAAGAACGCCCGGAACCCTTTCGCAGAAAGGGGAACAACGCATTAAGTTTTGTTAAAAATTATTTGCCCTTCACATCGAAGGAACTTTTCAGCGAGACGATCCGGTTGAACACGAGCTTGTTTGCGTCCGAGTGCTTCGAATCGACATTGAAGTAGCCGTGGCGGAAAAATTGGAACTTGTCATGGGCCTTCGCATCCTTCATGTTGTCTTCCACGAATCCGTGCACCGTCTCCAGCGAGTTCGGGTTCAGGTTGCTTAGGAAGTCGTCGCTTTCCCCGGCCGTTGCATCGGAAATAAGCGGCTCGTACAGGCGGAATTCGGCCGGGCGCGCTTGCGTGGCCTCGACCCAATGAATCGTGCCCTTCACTTTGCGGCCGGTAAAGCCGCTGCCGCTTTTCGTTGCCGGATCGTACGTACAGCGCAGCTCGATCACATGGCCCGCCGCATCCTTCACGACTTCCTCGCATTTGATGAAATAAGCGTGCTTCAGGCGCACTTCATTTCCCGGGAACAGGCGGTGGTAGCCTTTCACCGGTTCCTCCATAAAATCGTCCTGCTCGATATAAATTTCACGCGAGAACGGAATATGGCGAACGCCCATCGCTTCGTTCTCCGAGTTAATTTCCGCCTCCAGCATTTCCGTCTGCCCTTCCGGGTAGTTGGTGATGACCACCTTCAGCGGGTTCAGCACAGCCATGGTACGGGGAGCCTTCAGCTTCAAGTCCTCGCGGATGAAATGCTCGAGCATCTTCTCGTCAACGGTGCTGTTGCTCTTCACGACGCCGATCTCGCGGCAAAATTCGCGAATCGCTTCCGGCGTGTATCCTTTGCGGCGCAAGCCGGAGATCGTCGGCATCCGGGGATCGTCCCAGCCGTCCACAACCTTCTCGTCGACGAGGAGCTTCAGCTTTCTTTTGCTCATGACCGTATTCGTAATGTTCAGGCGGCCGAACTCGTATTGCTGCGGGACGCACTCCATTTCGCATTCACGGATGACCCAATCGTATAAAGGCCGGTGGTCGGCAAACTCAAGCGTACAGATGGAATGTGTGACGCCTTCGATCGCATCCTCCAGCGGGTGAGCATAATCGTACATCGGATAAATGCACCACTTGTCGCCGGTATTATGATGCTGCGCATGGGAGATGCGGTACAGCACCGGGTCGCGCATATTGATGTTCGGGGAGGACATATCGATCTTGGCGCGCAGCACCTTCTGGCCGTTCGGGAACTCCCCGCTGCGCATCCGCTGGAACAGGTCGAGGTTTTCTTCCACGCTGCGGTTGCGGAACGGACTTTCTTGGCCGGGCTCGGTCAGCGTTCCGCGCGTTTCCCGGATTTGATCCGCCGTCAGATCGCAGACATAGGCTTTGCCCTTCTTGATGAGCAGTACCGCCCGGTCGTACATTTCCTCGAAAAAGTCGGAAGCAAAAAACAGCTTCTCCCAATCAAAGCCGAGCCATTTCACATCTTCCTTGATCGATTCGACATACTCGGTGTCTTCCTTCAACGGGTTCGTATCGTCAAAACGCAAATGCGTCCGACCGCCGAATTCGTCGGCCAGCTCGAAGTTCAAACAGATCGACTTGGCGTGACCGATATGCAGGTAGCCGTTAGGCTCCGGCGGGAAGCGGGTGACGACTTCGCTGACTTTCCCCGTTTTCAGGTCGTCGGCCACAATTTGTTTAATGAAATTAGTGGATGAAGCAGATGCCGGTTTCGTAGTCTCCACGGTGGTATCAACCTTTCTCTGAAAAAATGCCAAAACTATTACTACTTATAATACACAAAATCGGCGGCAATTATAATGTTTTTCCGTATGAATCCGGATGAAACCGGTTTCTATGAAAATCAACGCGGTAAATGAAGAGTACCGGCTAATCGTGGTTTGTGAAACGGAAAAAGGAAATCCTGAATTTTCCATCACATCCCCTGAAAAACGGAGGAGGCCTGCGAACGGTTTAACACTCCAGTACCGTTGCGAACGCTATTACCGAGGAGGGATTCGCTTGACTATGAATAAAACACCGAACGGGCAGCCCGGCAAGGAAGACCTGCCATTCGAATATGAGAGGCATCCGGATTCAACCTATTTTCACGAGACGAGACGACCGTCGCACCCGTACGCCCCGCTTCCGATCCGCAGCCAAACCTACCGGAAGCCGTGGTACCGGCATGGCTGGCTGTGGCTGCTTGTCGCTTTGCTGGGGATCGCAGGGGTCGTCGCCGCCCTGTGGGCGGTGGCCGGCAGCATGGACGGCGTCGGCCGTGCCGTGCAGGAGCAAACAGGGGCACTGCGCGAGCAAACCGGCGTACTGGCTTCGGCAGGCGACGAGCTGAAGCGGCTGACCGCCAGCGTCAACCGCCTGACGGATACGATTGAAGAAGCAATTCGGAATCTGTGGTCTGCTATGTAAGGCCAGAAACCGCCGGGAGCACCGGCGGTTTCGTAGGTGTGGGCGGGAAGCCGCCGGTCAGGGGCTGGATGCGTGGATCCGGGGGTTGCGAGCATGAGACGGCATTGCCGCATTGCATTGACACCAGGATGAAGCATCGGCTACGATAGCCTGAAACGGAGGGGAGCCTATTCATGACGATTGAACGATTGATCGCTCGCGTTCAAGAGACGCACGGGCGGCTGCGCAAAGATATGCTGCAGCGGGTATTCGACGAATTTGACGGACAGTTGATGCAAATAGGAGAGGCGGGGCGCCGGCAAAAGTACGCCAAAATGGCGGGCAGCGCCTTTTCTTTTTTTCGCGGCAGCGCTTACCTGTTTTATTTCGATACGACCCGGGAGTGGTTCCCTTATCATACGCCCGCCGATCGTCCGACATGGATACAAGGCGACCTGCATTTTGAAAATTTCGGCGTATTCCGCAGCGAGCACGGCCGGTTTGTTTACGATGTGAACGATTTTGACGAAGGGTACCTGGGCTCGTACCTGTACGATATATTGCGGATGTCCGTGAGCATCTCGCTCGTATGCCGGATGAAGGGGTTGACGCCCGCAGAGGAGCACGAAGCGATTGTCCGTTATGCGGGCGCATACGACAAGCAGATTCGGCGGTTTGCCAAACGGAAGGAAGATCCGCGTACGCTCGTTTTCGATAAGGAGCATACGCATGGCCCGATTCGCAAGCTGTTGAAAAAGTCGGAAAAGCGGGCGGCCTCGCAATTTCTGGAGGGCATTACGACATTGACGCGTTCCGCCCGCCGCTTCACGAAATCCGCGGAGCTTGTGGCTCCGACCGCGGAGGAGCGCCGGATGCTGGAGTCGGCTTGGCCCGGCTACCTGCAGACGCTCAGCGAGCAAGTCAAGCGGCCGGATGGCTATTACGCGATCAAGGATGTGGCGCTTAAGCATGGCTCCGGGACAGCTTCCATCGGGCTCGACCGGTACTACGTGTTGATCGAAGGGGAAGGCGGCGAGCATGCTCCAGACGATCACGTCATCGAGGTGAAGGAAGTGCGCACACCGGTCCCGGCTTATTTTCTGCCGTATCATGAGGCGTTCTGGGCTTATTTCGGCCATCAGGGCAAGCGGGTGACGATGACGCAGCAGGCGATGCACCATGAAGCCGATCCGTTCCTCGGGTATATGACGATGAACGACAGGCACTTCTACGCGCGCGAGCGATCGCCGTATAAGAAGAAGCTGAAGGCTGAGAAGCTGGCTAACGCCGACGAGCTCTTCGATGTGCTGGACTGCATGGGGCGGATCACCGCGAAGCTGCACGCCCGGGCGGACGCGGATGTGGACCATGGGCTGATGCGTTATCACAGCGAGGACGAGATCGCGGCTGCGATCGGGAACGATGTGGAGGCGTTCTGCGATTATGCGGCCGACTGGTCGATGGCTTACGCGCATCAAGTGGAAGTCGATTATCGCTTGTTCGCGGAATGGGCGCAGGAGCGGACGGCGGTGTATGCCGCGCAGGAGTAAGGCGGTGCGGGGCGAGGGCGGGGGGATGATGTAAGCCGCACAAGTGGAGGGACGATGACGCGTGGTCATAGCGGAACGGCTGTACGCGATTTGAAAGTATCCATGAGCCTTCTGCCGCCCTTCAGCGGGGCCGCTGCGCAACCGGAGAAGGACCGTCCGCGGGCAGGTGTCCGGACGGTCCTAGATCATCGTTATTGTTGCTGCCGCAGCCTTTCCAGTATGCGCCGCTTGCGGTACAGCATCGTGGCCGCCTCTGCGACGTCCTGCAGGGTGCTGCGGTTGAGCACCGCGCCGAACAGCATGCCCGCGATCGGAACGAGCTGGAACAGCTTCTTCCAGCCGAAGTTGTCACGGTAGGCGGCGACCACCTCGCGCCAGCCCTGCAGCTGCGAGAGCGATTCGGGCTTGCGGCTTTCGTTGCCGTAGTCGGCAAGCTCCTCGAGCACCGCTTTTTTGCCGACGATGTCGGCGGAAGCGAACTGCAAGCATTTGATGACGAAAACGCGCTCCGGTTTCTCCTTCGGATCATAGCCGTATACCATGGCTACTTCCTGGATGGTCTTGAGCGACAGCCCGAGGATGGCGGGAATATCGATGGCAAGCGTGAACAGGCCGCCGAAGCCGGTAGTCGCGCCCTGCGCGGTCGCCAGCTTTATGCGGTTGTGCGTGAGGCTCGCCGCGGCGCGGTTCATGACCGCAAGCGGCAGGCCGGGAACGTCCGCGAGCGTGAGCGGCGCTTCCTTCGCCTCTCCGCGAGCCTCATCGGATGCTGCAAGCTCTTCCTGAAGCCGGCTCAGAACCCCGCTCTCCGACACGAGATACCGGCCTCCGCTCTGCACGTAGCTGCCGACTTCGTCCATCGCCTGGGCCAGTTTCTTCTGGATGGCTTGGGGCGTTAAGCGGTCGAGCAGCTGAAAGGGCAAGCGCCCGATTTTTTCCCAAAACCACAGGTCTTTCTGGCTCTTCTCCCAAGTCTCGATATCGTTCAGCATGGCGAGCAGCGCTTCTCGGGATTCCGGGGTATGCGGGTAGGGCTGGATCGGATCGGTCGTCATGATACATACACACTCCTTTGCTTACCAGAGTACTACGAAATAGCGCGGAGCCGGATGCGCTGAACATGGAATCGGTCCCAAGCGTCGATATGAGCAGGAAGAAGTTATGACGCGACGGATGAATTCGGCTAATTACGGCGGTCCCGTTACCGGAGGGCGGGCCCTTGGAAAGGAGCGAAACGATGATACGAATCGGACTTGCAGGCTGGGGCGACCATGACGTGCTGTACGAACAGGGCGCCGCAGCGCGGGATAAGCTAAAAGTATACAGCCGCTATTTCCGGACCGTCGAAGTGGACAGCTCGTTCTATGCGGTTCAATCGCCGGACCAGTTTGCGCGCTGGGTCGGTGATACGCCTCCCGACTTCACGTTCGTTATCAAGGCGTATCAAGGAATGACGGGACACGCGAGGGGCAGCATCCCTTACCCGGACGCGGCATCGATGTTCCGCGCCTTCTGCGAATCGATAAGACCGGTGGTCGAAGCGGGTAAGCTGACCTGCGTGCTGTTCCAGTATCCCCCGTGGTTTGATTGTACGCGAACGAACGTAGAGCTGCTCCGGCAAGCGAAAAGACTGATGGGCGATCTCCCGCTGGCGCTGGAGTTCCGCCATCAAAGCTGGTTTACGGCGGACATGCGCGAGAAGACGCTTGCCTTCATGAAGAAGGAAGGCTGGGTCCATAGTATTTGCGACGAGCCTCAAGCCGGCGTGGGGTCCATCCCGACGGTGCTGCAGCCGACCGACGACGCGCTGACGATCGTTCGGATGCACGGCCGGAACGCGGCCAACTGGAATCAGGGCGGCGGTCCAAACTGGCGGGAAGTGCGGTATTTGTACCGTTACAGCGAGTCCGAGCTGCTTGAGTGGAAGGCGCATCTGACCGGTCTGCAGCAGCAGACGAAGGAAATTTGCGTCATCTTCAACAACAATTCCGGCGGAGACGCCGCGCATAATGCGTTGGAGTTGATGCGGCTGCTCGGCATGCCGACCGAGCCGCTTGCGCCGCGCCAGCTCGATTTGTTTTAGGTGTGCCCGTGCATGTCAATGAGCGAGCGACTTCCATAGACGCCCAATAACCTGGCCCATGGCCAGGCTATTGGGCATGCCGCCGTCTTAAGGATGCGATTCTTTGGTGGAGATCCGAATGAGCTTGTCGCTTTTCGGGTTGTAGCGAACGGTGACGTAGAGGGAGAACGGCTCTTCGTTTTGTTGCACCCACAGTTTGAATTGCTGCTCCGCGGCGTAAGGCGACAGTTCTTTGAGGCCGATGTACCGGTAATCGAGTACGCGATATTGCCGCTTCTGAGCCTCCTGAACGGCCAAGCGGCTCCACTTCGCATAGGACGGCTCCTGGCTTACGGATACGGACGACGGCAAGAAAGGTTCAAGTATGCGGGTCGCCTCGGCCCGCTCCGGAACAAGGACAGCGGCCATGAGCAAAGCCAGCAGGGACAGACGGGTAGATTTCATAGGATGCACCTCCACTTCTATTTTTTAATACTTGATCCGAATCCATGCGCGAGGAGCTGGATACTTCTTTGCAAGCGTGGATGTGAAGGTATATCTTGACAGGGAAGCCATATCCTCTTATCATAATATATGAATACATGCTCATATGTAGTGGTAATGATTCTGCATATGCTGTGACCAGAAGCTACGGAGCAAGGGAGGCTGATCTTATGGGCAATGAGCATTCTCCTCGGTCCGGAGGGACGAGCGGCAAAACGAACGACGGGTGCCGGCAGGAGGAAGACGCTAACGGGAAACACCGTCACGATCCGGAAGGCCATCATACAAACGATCAAGCGTGTAAACACGATCAGGATCACGAACACAACCATGAACACAAGCATGAACACAACAACGATCACGCACACAATCACGACCATCGGCACGAGAAAAGTCACGCTCACGGGCATGCCCACGGCGGCGGCCATCACCACGGTCACCACCACGGTATCGGCGGCCACCATGACCACGGGCGCGAAGGCAATAAGCAAGGGTTGACCATCGCGCTGATAATTACGGCCGGCATTATGCTGCTGGAGTTTTTCGGCGGCTTGTGGACGGGCAGCTTGGCGCTATTGTCCGATTCGGGGCATATGTTGAGCGACGCGAGCTCGCTTGTCTTAAGCTTGATCGCTATCGGCTTCGCGGCCAAGCCGGCTTCCCCGGCGAAGACATTCGGCTTTTATCGCTTTGAAATTTTGGCGGCGCTGTTCAACGGGGTAACCTTGTTCGTCATTGCCGGCATTATTATGTGGGAAGCGTACGAACGCCTCCTCGATCCGCCCCAGGTCGCCAGCGGCACGATGATGGGCATCGCCGCGATCGGCCTCCTCGCCAATTTACTAAGCGCCCTGGCGCTGATGCGCAAGGGAAACGTGCACGAGAATGTGAACTTGCGCAGCGCCTATCTGCACATTCTCGGCGATGCGCTCGGGTCGGTCGGAGCGATCGTCGCCGGGCTCGTGATGTGGGCGTTCGGCTGGTACGCGGCCGATCCGATCATCAGCGTCGTCGTCGCGCTGCTCATTTTGAAAGGCGCCTGGGGCGTCATCAACCAAACGGTGCACATCTTGATGGAGGGTACGCCCTCGCGGATCCGTTTGCCGGACGTTCAGCAGGCGCTGCAAGGCATTGCCGGCGTTATCGACGTCCATGACCTGCACGTCTGGACGATTACTTCTGGGCTCGATTCGTTGAGCTGCCATATGGTCGTCGAGGATCAGGCGGACGGCCAGCATATTCTGCAGCAGGCCATACAACTCATTGAGCAGCGGTTCGGCATCGGGCATGCGACGATTCAGATTGAAAACTCGACCATTCGACACGAAGAGTTGAAGGTATAACGCAGCATAGAAGAAGGAGCGGTCATGCATGAATAAGTCGGTGGATGTGGCTGTCATTGGAGCAGGTCAAGCTGGACTTGCAGTTGCCTATTATTTAAAAAAAAGGGGTATATCGTTCCTTTGCATCGATCGTAACGAAGCGGTCGGCGATGCGTGGCGTTATCGGTATGATTCGCTCGTGCTGTTTACGCCGCGATGGTACAGCGCCCTGCCGGGAAGAAGCTTGGAGGGGGACCCGAACGGTTACCCTTCGAAGGACGAGATCGCCGATTATTTGCAGGCGTATGTGACGGACTTCGACCTTCCGGTTCAGCTTGGCACCTCCGTACAAGCGCTTGAGACCGCCGGCGCCCGCTATCAGATCCGTACCGATCAAGGCATAATTACCGCCAATCAGGTGGTTGTGGCGACGGGGCCCTTTCAACGACCTGCCGTGCCGCCGCTGGCGGGCGGACTGTCCGCCTCGGTTGTGCAGCTGCATTCCAGCGTCTACCGGCGTCCGGAGCAGCTGCAGCCAGGGCCGGCGCTGGTTGTCGGCGGAGGCAACTCCGGGGCCCAAATTGCCGTGGAGCTCGCAGCATCCGGACGAGAAGTCGCATTCTCTGCGGCGCACGCGCTCAAGTTTATACCGCTTGATGTGCTCGGCCGAAGCGTATTCGGCTGGATGGACGCCCTCGGCATTCTGGGAGCACCGCGGGACTCGAGGATCGGGAACTGGCTTCGGAAGCGGAAGGATCCCATATTCGGCCGAGAGCTTGCCCGCTGTCTCAAGCGAGGGAACGTGCGCTTAATGCCTCGAACCGTCAGCGCCGAAGGCGACATCATCCGGTTCGAGGACGGATCGGAGCAGCGCGCGGCGAACGTGGTCTGGGCGACGGGCTTTCGGCCGGACTTCGCCTGGATCCGCATCCCGGGCGCCGTGGATGCGCAGGGGCTTCCGGTACATAAGCGAGGGATCGGCGCCCATCCGGGACTGTACTATGTCGGGCTGCCCTGGCAGCATTCCCGCGGCTCCGCACTGGTGGGCGGGGTGGGAGAAGATGCAGAATTTGTCGTGGAACGCATATGCATCTAGCGCAGATTGTTCCATAGCTCGCATAAAACACCGCCGATTGTCCCACATTAACAGCGATTAATGTGGAAAGGAGGCGTGTGAGATGTCCAGATACGATTCCAGCTTACAATCGCAAAATCCGATTTCCCAAGCGCAAAATTCAGTGGAGAAAGCTCACCATGCCGTCACGCAAGCCCAGTCCCATCCGACCGCGCAGATGATCGAGCAGGCCGAGACGGCTGTCGACAAAGCGCAGCGCTCCATTGCGCAAGCCGTCGGCCATGAGCACGCAGAGCAGCCGATGCAGCTGGCGCAAGAGTCGCTCGCAGAGGACCAAGCGGCGCTCCAAAGCGTGAAGCCTTCGCAATCCTGAGGCTTCGGCGTACCGCCGCCGTCATCGACCAAGAGACCGCCGCCGCGGCTTTGCGCCGCGGCGGCTTTTTGTCAGGACAAGGCGAACCGAACGGTCTTTGGTCTTATCGCGAGGCACCTCCGAAATGTTGGTTGCGCTTACAACCGTGTTCGACAAAGGGGCTTGGGCGTTATCCGATGGGCCATACACCGATTTCATACTGCCGCTGATTTCGCACGTATGATACAATGAGCAGGAACGATATTCGTGTAACGGCGCCAGGCGGATTGGCGGGAAAGGAAGACGCGTACGCTTATGAAGGAGGGCAAACGCATACGTGCGGGAGAACAGGACAACCGGATGCAGCATGCGGCCTTGATCGAGTGCATTGAGCAGGAGCTGCTCCCCGGGCTGCGCATTGCGAGCGAGCGGGAGCATGAACCGGTCACCGTGTATGAGGTGCCCGGACCTTGGCGGACGCTTGGCGTCGGTAATTACGCGGCTGTGCTGCTGCATCCGGCTTGGCCCGATTGGGTAGTGAAAGTATATGCGCCGGGGCGTCCGGGGCTGGAAGAGGAAGCGGAAGTGTACCGGCGGCTGGGCCGGCATCCGGCGTACTCGGAATGCCTGCATGCGGGGGCCGGGTATCTGGTGCTGCGCCGGTTGACGGGCATCACGTTGTATAACTGCATGCGCCGGGGGATCCCGATTCCAAGACAAGTGATCGAGGATATCGACGAAGCGTTGAAATATGCGCGCAAGCAAGGGCTGAATCCCCACGATGTACATGGGAAAAATGTGATGCTGCAGGACGGCCGGGGGAAAGTGGTCGACGTTTCGGATTTTTTGAAAGAAGAGCCGTGCGAGATGTGGGACGATCTGAAGCGCGCCTACTATCGCTTTTATTTTCCTTGGGTGCGGCGTGTGGAGTTTCCCGATTTTTTGTTGAATTCGGTTCGCAAAGGATACCGCGTCTGGAAAAAGTGTAAGCGCACAGTCTGCCGCAAAGGGTGAAACCAACTTTTGGGTGGCTCGTATGAACGTTTAAGATTGGCCATCGGCAGTCCATGCGGCAGCCGTTCGATATATACGATGAGGAGGCTTTGCTCGATGTCTTTTTTTAAGAAAATGCTGGCAAGCGTAGGAATTGGATCCGCCAAGGTGGATACGGAATTGGATTCGTCGCAGGTGAGTGTGGGCGGTGCAATCAGCGGGGTCGTTCGCGTACAGGGCGGGAGCACGGAGCAGCAGGTCGACCGTATTTATTTGTATATCAAAACAAGCTACGTCAAAGAGGAAAACGACCATAAAGTTACACGGGAAGCCGAAATCGGCAAGTTTCTGCTGACGGACGCGTTCCTGCTGCGGCCGGATGAGCGCAAAGAAATTCCGTTCAGCTTCCGCTTGCCGGAGCAAACCCCGGTTACGCTGCGCAACGCGCCGGTATGGGTCGAAACCGGATTGGATATCGAGATGGCTGTCAACCCGACCGACCGCGATTATATTCAAGTGACGCCGAGCCAGGAGATGCAAACGGTACTGGACGCGCTGGATGTACTCGGCTTCCGCTTGCGCGAGGTGGAGAACGAATATGCGCCGCGCCTCGGCGGAAGACTGCCGTTCGTGCAGGAGTTCGAATTCGTGCCGACGACGCATTTCCGCGGGAAGCTTGATGAGCTGGAGGTGCTCTTCTTCCCGAAAGGCGGCGACTTGGAGCTGTTCCTCCAAATCGACCGCCGGGCAAGAGGCTTACGCGGCATGTTTGCCGAAGAGCTGGGGCTGGATGAGAGCTTCGTCCGCTTGACGATTCCGGGCAGCGAGCTGCGTTACGGTGCGCAAACGGTCGCGTCTAAATTGAAAGAATTGATCTCTCGATACAGCTAGGGGACAACGAAACTTAACCGACCCGCCTGCATGAAGGCAGGCAGGCCGCGAAACAAGTCCGTCTGCGGAAGCAGGCGGACTTTTTGCAAGAGGGACGGGATGCCTCCGACCGGAATTTGAATGTCAGGGTTTGCATACGGCAGACTCACCAGCAGGCAACGAAATAAGCTGACGAGGGGACTGTTGTACG